>USGS01000036.1 GCA_900554275.1 uncultured Eubacteriales bacterium | reverse complement strand
TTCATGTGAATTTCGGTATTTTAGAAGAGGATTGCTGCCGCACGGCATTCCTCCGCGGCGCGTTGATGGCCGGGGGCAGCGTCACCGATCCGGAAAAGCGCTATCATTTGGAAATTGCTACCAATCACAGCCAGGCCTCCCGCGAGGTTTCCACCCTGATGGATGAGATGTTCTTTGTCCCGAGAACAGTACAAAGAGGTGGTGATTTCCTGCTGTATTTTAAGCAATCGGAGCATATTGAGGACTTTTTGACCAAAATAGGCGCACCAGCTTCTGCCATGGATATTATGACCGCTAAGGTGGATAAGGAGATTCGAAACGGTGCGAATCGGGCCATGAACTGCGACATGGCCAACGTGAACAAGACGCTGGACGCGGCGCAGGAACAGGTGAGCGCCATCGAGGCGCTGCGGCGCAGCGCCCGCTGGGACAAGCTGCCGGAAAAGCTGCGGCAGACCGCCGCGCTGCGACTGGAATTTCCCGAATTATCGTTGATACAGCTGGCAGAGAGATGCGATCCGCCGGTGACGAAGTCCTGCATAAACCACCGGATGAGGAAACTGATGGAGGAGGCAAAAACCTTATGATTACTAAGGAAGAACGCTGCAAAGCGGCCATACGATACCGGAAAAGCGGCGCGAACTGCGCCCAGTCGCTGCTGGCGGCATTTAACGATATTCTGGACATTACGGAGGAGCAGGCCCTGGCGATAGGCGCTGGATTGGGCGGCGGCGTGCGCAGCGGAAACATCTGCGGCGCGGTAAACGCCCCGGTGATGATCCTGGGCTGTGCGTTTCCGGAGGCAGCCCGCGATAAGGCCCGCGCCGCCTATCTGACCAAGGAATTTCAACGCCGCTTCACGGAGCGCTTTCAATACCTGAATTGCCGGGAGCTGTTGTCCCACAAGGATCTACAGCCCACAGAGTTGGCGCGATCCCTTGCCGGGGGCGACCACTGTGGCCTGCTGATCGCCACCGCCGCCGAGATACTCTGCGAGATGATGGAAACCGAGAGAAAGAGAGCGTAACGCCATGTCCTTTGTTCACCTCCATGTCCATACGGAATACAGTCTGCTGGATGGCGCGTGCCGCATCCGCGACCTGCCTGCATTGGTGAAGTCCATGGGGCAGAACGCCTGCGCTATCACCGACCACGGCGTCATGTACGGCGCGGTGGACTTCTACCGCGCCTGCCAAAAGGAGGGTATCCATCCCATTATCGGCTGTGAGGTGTATGTGGCCCACCGTACAAGATTTGACAAGCAGCATGAGTTTGACACGGAGTCCCGCCACCTGGTGCTGCTGTGCAAGAACGAGACAGGCTACCGCAACCTGTCCTATATGGTCAGCCAGGCGTACATCGAGGGCTTTTACATCAAGCCCCGCATCGACCTGAACCTGCTGCGGGAGCACTCCGAGGGATTGATCGCGCTGTCTGCCTGCCTGGCCGGGGAGATCCCCAAGCGGCTGCTGAACGGCGACTACGCCGGGGCGAAGGAGTACGCCCTGACCATGCGGGACATCTTCGGTGAAGAGGACTTTTATCTGGAATTGCAGGATCACGGCATTGCCGAACAGACCGAGGTGAACCGGGGACTTCTGCGGCTGCACAACGAGACGGGCATCCCGCTGGTGTGTACCAACGACGCCCACTATCTGCGGAAGGAGGACGCGGAGAGCCACGACGTGCTGCTGTGCATCCAGACGGGCAAGACGGTGGACGACGAGAACCGTATGCGGTATGAGCCGCGGAATTTCTACCTCCGCTCCACGGAGGAGATGGAGGAGCTGTTCTCCGCCTATCCCGACGCGGTGGCCAACACCCAGCGCATCGCCGACCGCTGCCGGATGGAATTCACCTTCGGCAAATATCACCTGCCGGAATTCAAGCTGCCGGAGGGGTACGACTCGCCCACCTACCTGCGGGAGCTGTGCGAGCAGGGCTTCGCGCGGCGCTACGGCGATACGAAGCCGGAATACCGCAAGCAGCTGAATTATGAGATGGACATGATCGAGAAGATGGGCTTTACGGACTATTTTCTCATCGTGTCGGACTTTGTGCGCTTCGCCAAGAGCGTGGATATTCCCGTTGGGCCGGGGCGCGGCAGCGCCGCCGGGTCGATGGTGTCCTACTGCCTGGACATCACTGACATCGATCCCATGAAATATGATTTGTATTTTGAGCGTTTTCTGAACCCGGAGCGTGTGTCCATGCCCGATATCGACATGGACTTCGGCGACACCCGACGGGGTGAGGTGGTGGACTACGTCCGGCGGAAGTACGGCGACGACCACGTGGCGCAGATTGTGACCTTCGGCACGATGGCGGCCCGGGCCGCCATACGGGATGTGGGACGGGCACTGAACATGACCTACGCCGAGGTGGACCAGGTGGCCAAGCAGGTACCTGCCGGGCCGGGGGCGCTGCACATCACACTGCAGGACGCGCTGAAGCTGAGTAAGCCGCTGGCGGATATGTACCGGGATGATCCCCGGGTAAAGAAGCTCATCAACACCGCCATGGCGCTGGAGGGAATGCCCCGTCATGCGTCCACCCACGCGGCGGGCGTGGTCATCACCAAGCGGCCGGTGTACGAGTACGTGCCGCTGGCGCGGAACGACGACGCGCTGATATGTCAATACGTCATGACCACGCTGGAGGAGCTGGGTCTGCTGAAAATGGACTTCCTGGGTCTGCGCAACCTGACGGTGCTGGATGACGCCATGAAGCTGGTGCAGCAGCACCAGCCGGACTTTACACTGGCGGACATCCCCGACGATGATCCGGAGACCTACGAGATGATCTCCCGTGGGCAGACGGCGGGCGTGTTCCAGATCGAGTCTACCGGTATGACCGGTGTGTGCGTGGGGCTGAAGCCCCAGAGTATTGAGGACATCACCGCCGTGATAGCCCTGTACCGGCCCGGCCCAATGGAGTCTATCCCCCGGTTTATCGCCTGCAAGCACGATCCGAAGCTGGTGACATACAAGCACCCGAAGCTGATCCCCATTCTGTCTGTGACCTATGGCTGCATCGTGTATCAGGAGCAGGTCATCCGTATTTTTCAGGAGCTGGGCGGCTTTTCCCTGGGCCAGGCGGACATGGTGCGCCGGGCCATCAGCAAGAAAAAGGCCAAGGAGATCGAAAAGGAGCGGCAGGCCTTTGTCTACGGCGACAAGGAGAGGGGCATCGCCGGGTGTATCGCCAACGGCATCGACGAGGCCACGGCCCAGGGGATCTATGACGAGATCTACGACTTTGCCAACTATGCCTTCAACAAGGCCCACGCCGTCAGCTATGCGGTGGTGGCCTATCAGACGGCGTATTTCAAGTGCCACTACACCAAGGAGTATATGGCGGCGCTGCTGACCAGCGTGCTGGATAACTCCGACAAGGTGGCGGGCTACATCGGCGAGTGCCGCGACTGCGGCATCGAGCTGCTGCCGCCGGATGTGAATCGTTCCAGCGATCGGTTCACCGTCGAGGAGAATGGCATCCGGTTCGGTCTGGTGGCTATCAAGAACATCGGGCGCGGGTTCATCCAGGCCATGGTGCGGGAGCGGGAAAAGGGCGGCGCGTTCAGGTCCTTCCAGGATTTCTGCGAGCGGATGTACGACTGCACCGATATGAATAAGCGGGCGGTGGAGAACCTGATCCGCAGCGGCGCGTTTGACGATTTAGGCGCACGGCGTTCCCAGCTGGTGGCGGCGTTCGAAAAGGTGCTGGACGCCATCGGCTCGGTACGGCGGCGGAACGTGGAGGGACAGCTGGACTTCTTCGGTATGAACACCTCGTCGCCGGAGGCGGCCTCCCGGGTGGAGCTGCCGGATGTGCCGGAATTCACCGCGGTGGAACGGATGCAGATGGAGCGGGAGACCACGGGACTGTACCTGTCCGGACACCCTATGGGGGATTACCGGACGGCGGCCAAGCGGCTGGGCGCGGTGCCCATCGGCGAGATCACCGAGGACTTTGCCGGAGAGGAGGGTGCCAGCCGCTTCACCGACGGACAGGTGGTGACGGTGGCGGGTATCGTGGCCTCCAGCAGGACGCGGACCACCAAGACCAACACACTGATGGCCTATGTGATGCTGGAGGACGAGACATCGTCCATTGAGCTGCTGTGCTTCCAGAAGGTCATAGACCGGTGCGGGAGCTATATACTGCCCAACATGGCGGTGGTGGTGCGGGGACGCATCTCCGCGCGGGACGAGAAGCCGCCGCAGATCCTGTGCGACGAGTTGTATCCGTTGGAGGACGCCGACAAGGTGGGCGGTATTCCCGGCGTCAAAAAGGGTGTGGATGAGGGCATGGTGCTGTATCTCCGCGTACCCAGTCTGGACAGCCGTGCGTTCCGGCATCTGCAGCTGGTGTCCACCATGTTTGAGGGAGAGACACCGCTGAAGATACGCATTGCGGACACGGGAAAGCTGTGGGGCGGGAAGTGCTTGCCCCATCCGGCGTTTTTGCAGGAATGCCGGGAGTGGCTGGGCCAGGAGAACGTGGTGCTGAAAAAGAAATAGAAGCGCAGGGGTGCGGCGGGGTTTCGCCGCACCCTTTTTGTGCCGCGGCATAGACTGGAGTGAAAGAGGCCATCTTTCACTACTTATTGGGAGGTCATACAATGCCTGAAAATACTATGCCGGGGCCGGTCTGCGACTTGAACAGCGTCCGGGAATCCGTGTGCATCCATACACGAAAGATATTTGACTCCTGTCGGGATAAGGACTGCGTAGAGGATCTGCGGTTCTATCCCACGGCGGCGGCCCAGGAGGTGCTGAACAGCTCCCAGATGCTCAAGGGCGGCACGGCGGAGCTGCTGTATGTTTACACCGATGTAGAGCCGGTGTCCTTCAACCGGGGTTTCTATTCGGTGGATCTGCGGTTTTATTATCGGGTGACGCTACAGGTCTGCACCGGCACGCCGCGGTACACTGAGGTGGAGGGTCTATGCGTGTTCGACAAGCGGTGCATTCTGTTCGGCAGCGAGGGGAACGCCAAGATATTCTCCTCCGACACGGTGCTGGATGAGCTGGATGTACCGGGACGTATGCGCACCAATCTGCCTGTTGCGGTGGTGGAGGCGGTCGATCCTATCGTACTCAGCACCCGGGTGGCGGAGATACCGCTGCCCTCTGCGGGGGAGCGTGGCTGCCTGGCGGAGATCCCGTCCTTCGTAGCCCAGAGCTTCAACGGTGAGCTGGTGTTCGACGATGGGGCGCTGACGCGGCGCATCTACGTGACGCTGGGGCAGTTTACGCTGGTGCGGCTGGAGCGGGACACCCAGCTGCTGATCCCGGTGTACGACTACTGCGTGCCCCAGTGCGAGTGCAGCTGCGACAGCCAGGAGGACCCCTGCGGGCTGTTCCGCAGCGTGGCGTTCCCCATCAACGAGTTCTTCCCGCCCAATTCGGTGGAGACACCCTGCGACTACAACGCCACCAAGAGTTACTGCGCCTGCCACTGAGAGAACAGACGGAAAGCCGTGCGACCAAGGGCCGCACGGCTTTTTCCTTTACAAAAAGACAGGGATTTGGTATACTATTACGAGAAACAGCGAAAGGGAGGCGGGCAGCATGGAGGTCGGTTTCATCCGGGACAAGCTGGAGATCAAGTTTCTCATTCTGTATATCGCTGCACGGCTCAGCGAGCCGGCGGACGGCGCGGCCATGCAGGACCTGACCATGTGTGACGACGGGATCGACTATTTCGACTACGCCGAGTGCCTGAACGATCTGGTCAAGACGGAGCATCTGCGCCTGACAGAGGACGGACGGTATCTCATCACGGAGAAGGGGAAGCGGAACAGCGCCATCTGCGAGAGCAGTCTGCCCTATTCCGTGCGGCAGCGGTCAGACAGGAATATTGCCGCGTACAACAAGGCGGCGCTGCGGCGCGCCCAGGTGCAGAGCCATGTGACGGAGAGGAAGAACGGGACGTTCACCGTGACGCTGGCGCTGCGCGACGATGTGGACAGCCTGATGCGGCTGGAGCTGATGGTGGCGGATAAGGACAGCGCGGACACGCTGGCCAAGCGCTTTCAGAAAGAGCCGGAGGCGCTGTACGCCAAGATCATCCAGGCACTATGCGAGGAATAGGAAATAGGCGAAGAAACACCCCGCACCGATACGGTGCGGGGTGTTTTTGCGTCCGCGGTTCTAATCCGGGACGAGCTGTCATAGTGTAGGCTGACAGGAAGGGAGGCGGCTGATCATGGAGATGAGCTACGCCATCGGACGATATGAGCAGGCGGCGGAGCTGCTGCCTGCCAGGTGGCAGCAGGCGGCCCGGCGCGTGCCGGACTTTCGCAAGGCACAGGCGGAGGAATTCCGCCTGCGGGCCGGGCAGCCTATGACGCTGGTGACGACGGAGGGGGAGCTGTTCGTCAGTGATGAGCTGCCCCGGCAGAGCGTGACCCAGTCGGATCTGGAGCAGCTGTGCGACACGGTGACGGGATACTCACGCTACGCCGCGTCCGAGTCCATGGGAAAAGGGTATCTGGTGGGCCGGGGCGGCTTTCGTGTAGGGCTGTGCGGTACGGTGGTGCTGCGGGATGGCGTGGGCGTGAACCTGCGGGACATCTCGTCGGCCTCGGTACGCATCAGCCGTCAGGCAGCAGGGCTGTGCCGGGATATGACCCAGCTGCTGCCGGAGGGGGAACCGTTTCAGAGCACGCTGATCGCCGCACCGCCGGGGGCGGGCAAGACCACACTGCTGCGGGAGATGGTGGCAGCGTTGTCCAACGGCAGCGAGGAGCGAGCGCCGCTGCGTGTGGGCATCGTGGACGAGCGGGGCGAGCTGGCGGGGATGTACCGGGGCGTACCGCAGCTGGATGTGGGATTTCACACGGACGTGCTGGACAGCTGTCCCAAGACGCTGGGCATTCCTATGCTGATGCGCTCCGCCAATCCGCAGGTCATCGCCGTGGATGAGATCACGGCGGCGGAGGATCTGACGGCTATGGCAGCGGCAGCCAACTGCGGAGTGGCGCTGCTGGCTACCATTCATGCGCTGGATGAAGAGGAGCTGCGGCGGAAGCCGCTGTATCCGGTGCTGGCCGCGTCACAGGTGTTCCGGCGGCTCATCACCATCTCCGTGGAGGCGGGGCAGCGGCGCTATCAGGTGCGGCCGCTGTGACGGCCAAGCTGACAGGCGGCGGGCTGATACTGGCGGGCGCGGTATATGTGCTGTGGCTCTGGTATCGGCGCAGGCGGCGGCAGAGAGAGGTGCTGTGGTCACTGGTGGGTGCGCTGGGGTACATGGAAACGGCCATCCGGTGGCAGCGGATGCCGCTTCCGCAGATCTTTCAGACGCTGACCCAGCGGCCGAATTGCGGGCCGTATTTTGAAAAAATCGTAAGATCATTGAAAAGTAATATGCCTTTACATAGATTATGGGAAAATGCTTTTTCTGATTTGCCGGGTGATGGAGGGACGATACTGCGCCGGGTGGAGCTGCATGGCGACGTGGAACGGCTGGTGGGGGCGCTGCAAAGCGCCCGGGAGGAACTGACCGAGCTGTGCCAGCGTCGGGAAAAGGCGGACAGGCAGCAGGGGCGTGTGACCGGGACGGCGGTGCTGTCGGCGGCCTGCCTGCTGATCATTTTACTGCTGTGAGGGAAGGAAATGGATGTTGATCTGATCTTCAAGATAGCGGCCATCGGCATATTGGTGGCGGTGCTGAACCTGCTGCTGGTTCGCAGCGGACGGGAAGAACAGGCTATGATGACCACGCTGGCGGGGCTTATCGTGGTGCTGATGATGCTGGTACAGCAGATCAGCGACCTGTTCGACCTGGTGAAAACGCTGTTTTCCCTGTGACGTATGGAGCTGGTACTGCGATTGGCGGCGCTGTGCCTTGTGGGGGCGCTGCTGGCGGTGGTGCTGAAGCGCACCGGGCCAGACATGGGATTGCTGTTGGCGTTGGCGGTGTGCGGCGCGGGGCTGGCACTGCTGCTGGAACCGCTGGGCGCGCTGCGGGATTTTTTGGAGGAGGCCGCCGGATGGGGAGACCTGCCCTTGCAGCTGTTCACACCGCTGGTCAAGACGGTGGGCATCGCGCTGGTGAGCCGGACAGGCTCGGATCTGTGCCGGGACGCCGGGGAGAGCGCGGTGGCATCCGTATTGGAGACGGCGGGCGCGGCAGCGGCCATATGGGTGTCTTTGCCGCTGTTTCAGGCGGCGTGGGAGCTGCTTCGTTCGCTGCTATGAGGAGAAAAACGGTGTGGCTGCTGGCGGTGGTGCTGGTGGCGCTGTGTATAGAGAGAGCGGCGGCGGACAGTCTGATCCCGGCAGAGGTATCGGAGGCCGTGCCGCCGGAGGCGGCGCAGCTGATGGCGGACGTGGGCGATGCACCGGAGCAGTCCCTGTGGCAGGGGCTGCGGGGACTGTGGACAGCGGCACAGGACTATGTGGCCCAGGCACTGCACCAGCGGCTGTCCGGTGCGGTGGTGCTGCTGGGGGTGGTGCTGCTGTGCAGCGTGGCGGAGAGTTTTTTTGCGGCGGCGGAGCAGCCGTCCGTGCCGCGGTATGTGTCTATGGCGGGTGCGATGGCCATCACGCTGACGGCCGCAGGGGATTTCAAGCAGCTGATGGGACTGGGCGTGGAGACGCTGGAGGAGCTGGACATATTTGCCAAGGCACTGCTGCCCACGCTGTCGGCGGCGGTGGCGGCCAGCGGCGGCATGGTATCGGCTGGGGCGAAGCAGGTGGCCACCGTGTTTTTCACCAATCTGCTGCTCAGCGTCATCCGGAAGGTGCTGCTGCCGCTGCTGTACGGCTGTATCGTGGCCGCCGCGGCGGACGCCATGATCCCGGGCCACAGCCTGAAAAAGATCGGCGTCGGTATCCGAAAGGGCGTCACATGGGCGCTGACCGGCGTGATGCTGCTGTTCACCGGATTTCTGACGCTGACCGGGGCGGCCAGCAGCGCCGCCGATGCGCTGACCATGCAGATGACACGCTCCGCGATCTCCGCCGCCGTGCCGGTGGTGGGGTCTATCATCTCCGATGCCACCGGGACGGTGCTGGCCGGTGCGGGGATGCTGAAAAGCGCCGTGGGCGTGTTCGGGATGCTGGCGGTGCTGGCTATCTGCCTGACACCGTTTCTGACCATAGCGGTGCAGTATCTGCTGTATAAGCTGGCGGCCTTTCTGGCCGGGACGATGACAGCCGGGCCGCTGGAGGATCTGATCGACGCGCTGGGCTCGGCCTTCGGCCTGATGCTGGGCATGACAGGGAGCTGCGCGCTGCTGCTGCTCATCTCTATCACATCTTCCGTATCGGTGGTGGTAACATGATCTGGGATACATTGAGAAGCTGGCTGATGGGCATCATTGCCGCCGGGGTGGTGCTGTCGGTGCTGTATGCGCTGCTGCCCAAAGGGCGGTGGAGGCCGGCGGCCCGGGCTGCCGGGGGCGTGGCACTGCTGCTGGTGATCCTGCGGCCGGTGGTGGATCTGGATATGGGGACGTTCGCGTTGTCCTATGACGACTATGAGCGGCAGATCGAGGCGCTGACGGAGGAATACCGGCAGACGGCGTCACAGGAGCTGACAGCACTCATAGAAGAAAAAACGGCTGCATATATTGCCAGCAAGGGCGCAGAGCTGGGGCTGGACTGCACGGCGCAGGTGGAGACAGAGGTGCGGAACGGCGTGCCATACCCGTCCAGCGTGACGCTGGATGTCAGCCGCGACCCGGCGCTGGCGGCCTGGATGGCCGCGGAGCTGGACATTGGAGAAAGCGGGCAGCATTGGGCTGGACCGGAGGTCGAGGTGAACGGATGAAGGTGGAAAAGGTAAAGACGCTGCTGCAAAAATACCGGCTGCCGGCGCTGGTGGTGCTGGCGGGCATGGTGCTGATGCTGCTGCCCTCCGGCGCGAAGACCGACAAGACGGAGGAAACGTCTGCCGGGGAGGAGGGATTCTCCCTGGCGGAGACGGAGCGGCGCATGGCGGAGGTCATCGGTGCCATCGACGGCGTGGGCCGGGTGAAGGTGATGCTGACGCTGCACAGCGGCCAGACGCTGGCGCTGGCGGAAGACAGCAGCGCGTCACAGGGCAGCGGCGGCGATGTGCGGCAGGAGCGGCAGGTGCTGACCGTGAACCGGGGCAGCGGCAGGCAGGAGGTGGTGGTCACCCGGCGGATGTACCCGGTCTATCAGGGCGCAGTGGTGGTCTGCCAGGGGGCAGGCGACAGCCGGGTGCGGCTGACGGTGGTGGACGCAGTGTCGGTGCTGACGGGACTGAGCAGCGACAAAATTTCGGTGGTCAAGTGGAAAAATTAGCTATATGGGAGGACGAAGCAACATGAAGCAGGTATGGAAGCGGCGGGCCGTGGTGGCGGCGGTACTGGTGCTGGTGGGGACATCGGTGTATCTGAACTGGCGTTATGCGGGGGATGTGTCGGACACGCCGAAGATCCTGGGACAGTCCACACTGGTGAACGGTGAGACAGTGGACGCGGAGGCGGAGACGTCAGCCAGTGGGGAGGATTACTTCTCCACGGCACGGCTCAGCCGCAAGCAGGCACGGGATACGGCCATCAGTATGCTGGAGGAGGCAAAGCAGGATGAGAACGCCTCAGAGGATGTGCTGAATGAGGCGGCGGAGACACTGCAGGTGCTGGCAGGGTACACCGTGGCGGAGTCACAGATCGAAAATCTGGTGGTGGCCAAGGGCTACACCGACTGTGTGGCGTTCATGGGAGCGGACTCCGTCAGCGTGGTGGTGTCGTCGCCGACGGAGCTGGAGGCGGCCGATGTGGCGCGGATCAAGGACATTGTCATCGCGGAGACAGACTATACCGCCGGGCAGATCAAGATCATGGAGGCGGGCGGCACAAAATAAGTGTTGTATTCCACGCTGAAAAATGGTATAATCTATGGCTGACGAAGTAATTCGCGTTACCAATGACAACTGCGAGGAGTGTAACGGCCATGGCTGATAGCAAGGAATACATGATCCACCAGGAGGAGGCAGGCACCATCCAGATCTCTGAGGACGTGCTGGCATCCATTGCCAGCAATGCTGCGCTGGAGACGGAGGGCGTCAGCGCGCTGATGAGCGCCAACGTGTCCGACCTGATGGGCGGCAAGAAGATGACCTCCAAGGGCGTGAAGGTGGAGCTGGACGGAGAGAACATCGTGGTGAACCTGTTCATCGCGGTGCGCTACGGCAGCGCCATCGGCGAGGCGGCAAAGAAGGTACAGAAGGCCGTACACGCCGCGCTGGAGGGAATGACAGGCTTTAAGGTGGCGGCGGTGAACGTCCACGTGGGCGGCATCAGCTTCAACTGAAGCGACACAAGAGAGAAGAGAGAAGAGAGAAAAGGACTATACGATTATGACACGCAGCACCGCCCGCGAGATCGCCATGCATCTCGCCTATGAATTGAGTTTTGCCGATATGCCGGTGGAGGAGTTTCTGGATCGGCAGTTGAGCGCGGAGCGCTTCGCGGCACTGGCCGGTGAGGACGCGCTGTACGAGGAAGTGCCCAACGCCAAGCAGATGGCGTACATCCGCCGGCTGGTGTCCGGTGTGGCGGAGCACGCCGCGGAGCTGGACGGCGATATTGAAAAGTACGCCCAGGGCTGGCGCTTTGAACGCATCTCACTGGTGGCGTCGGCCATCATGCGGGTGGCCATGTTCGAGATCCTCTACATGGCGGACATCCCGGAGGGCGTGGCCATCAACGAGGCGGTGCAGATCGCCAAGCGCTACGAATCGCCGGAGGTTGTCAAGTTCATCAACGGCATTTTGGGCAGCTTTGCCCGGGGCGAGGGCAAGACCGTAAAAGAGTAAATAGGAAAGGCAGAGCTTGCGCTCTGCCTTTTCAGGTAGTCTGAGAAGGGAGGATGTCTATGGCGGAGAGGTATATTTTTACCGTTTCCGAGCTGAACCAATTTATAAAGGACCTGTTGGACAACGTGCCGCCGCTGACGGATCTCCTGCTTCGGGGCGAGATCTCCAACTATAAGGTGTATCCCTCCGGGCATCACTACTTTACGCTGAAGGACAGCCAGTGTGCGGTGAAATGTGTGCTGTTCAAGGGCAGTGCCATGAAGCTGCGGTTTCGGCCAGAGAACGGGATGCAGGTCATTGCGTCGGGGCGTATCAGCGTCTATCCCAGGGACGGCGCATACCAGCTTTACTGCACCGGGCTGTCGCCGGATGGAGTAGGTGACCTGAGTGTGGCCTACGAGCAGCTGAAGGAAAAGCTGCGGCTGGAGGGGCTGTTCGACGAGGCACACAAGAAGCCGTTGCCGCCGTATCCTCAGCGCATCGCCATCGTGACCTCTCCGGCGGGTGCGGCGGTGCACGACATGATACGCATTCTGCGGCGCAGGTATCCCATTGCCAAGGTGCTGCTGCTGCCGGTACGGGTGCAGGGCACGGAGGCGCCGGCGGAGATCGCCGGGGCGATACGCTACGCCAACCGACACCGGCTGGCGGATGTGTTGATCACGGGACGGGGCGGCGGTTCGCTGGAGGATCTGTGGGCTTTTAACGACGAGCGGGTGGCACGGGCCATCTACGACTCGGAGATACCGGTCATCTCCGCTGTGGGGCATGAGCCGGATGTGGCTATCAGCGATTTTGTGGCGGACCGGCGGGCATCCACACCCTCCAACGCGGCGGAGATCGCCGTGCCGGACCGGATGGAGCTGCTGCGCTGGTTGGACGGCGCGGACAGCCGCATGGCCCAGGGCGTAACGCGGCAGCTCAAAGCATCTCAAGAGCGGCTGGACAGCCTGGCACAGAAGCGGGTGCTGACCGATCCCACGGCACTGATCGCCGACAAGGGGATGCAGCTGGATCATTTACAGCACAGGCTGGCCGCCGCCATGCGGGCGGTGACAGACCGGGAGAGCGGCCGGTTCGCGGCGCTGGCATCAGCGCTGGATGCGCTGAGCCCCCTGCGGGTGCTGGGCCGGGGTTATGCGTTGGCGCAGACGGAGAACGGAACAGTGCTGCGTTCGGCGGCACAGACGGCGGCAGGAGAGCGCATCCGCGTGCGGCTGGCCCAGGGACAGCTGGTATGCGATGTGGCGGAAACAAAGGAGGAATAACGCGATGGCGGCAAAAAAGACGTTTGAGGAGAATATGGCCCGGCTGGAAGCGCTGGTGGTCCAGCTGGAGCGGGGCGACGCGCCGCTGAGCGAGAGTTTGGCGCTGTTCGAGGAGGGCGCAAAGCTGGTGAGCCAGTGCCGCAAGGAGCTGGACGCTGCGGAGCAGAAGGTGGTCAAGCTGGCCAAGGGCGCGGACGGCGCGCCTGTGGAGAGCGATTTTACAGCGGAGGATTGACAGATGGATTACGAAAGAAGATATGAGGCGTACCGGCTGGCGGTGGAGGACTATCTGAACGGCCTGTTTACCGGCAGCGCGCCCTACGGGCGGCTGTACGAGGCCATTCGGTACAGCCTGCTGGCGGGCGGCAAGCGTATCCGCCCGGTGCTGACGCTGGAATTTGCCCGGCTGGGCGGCATCGACTGGCACTTGGCGTTGCCCTACGCCTGTGCGCTGGAGCTGGTACATAACTACTCCCTGATCCACGACGATCTGCCCTGCATGGACGATGACGACCTGCGCCGGGGCAAGCCCACCAACCACAAGGTGTACGGCGAGACGATGGCCGTGCTGGCCGGTGACGCCATGCAGCCGGAGGCATTCCGGCTTATCGCCCAGGCGGAGGGTCTGTCCGCCGAGAGCCGCATCGCGGCGGTGGAGGTGCTGGCCAAGGCCGCCGGGGCAGACGGTATGGTGGGCGGACAGGTGCTGGATACGGTGTATGACGTGGAGGACGCGGAGGGGCTTACGTTCCTGAACCGGCTCAAGACCTGCGCCATGATCTCCGGTGCGGCGGAGCTGGGCTGCGTGGCCGCCGGTATGGGCGAAGAGCAGCGCCGTCAGGCCCGGGAATTCGGAGAAAACTTGGGTCTGGCATTCCAAATACGGGACGACATTCTGGACGTGGAGGGAAACGAGGCCGTGTTCGGCAAGCCTATCGGCTCGGACAGGGATGAGGGCAAGGTCACGTTCGTGGACGTAAAGGGCCTGACAGCCTGCCAGCAGACGGTGGAGGACTACACGGCCAAAGCCAAGGCCGCTATCGTGGACTGGGCGGACAGAGGCTTCCTGCTGGAGCTGGCGGACCGCATGGTCAAACGTGTAAAGTAATATCAGCTGTCAGGCATTGCAGTACAGAGAAAGAGCGCCCGGAAATCATTCCGGGCGTTCTTGGCTATGGTCATATATTGTTCGGGCCGCTGCCATAGTCGCACAAGGGACGCAGGGGACATTCATCGCAGCTGGGCTTGCGGGCCATGCACAGGGCGCGGCCATGGAGCACCATGCGGTGGCAGAAGCTGTTGGCCTCTTCCGGCGGCAGGACGCGGCGAAGCTGCCGCTCCACCTTCAGCGGGTCTTTGCTGCCGTCGGTCAGGCCCAGGCGGCCTGTGATGCGGATGCAGTGGGTGTCGCAGACGTAGCCGTCCCTGCCGTAGATGTCGCCCAGGATCAGATTGGCGGTCTTGCGGCCCACGCCGGGCAGGGAGAGCAGGTCGTCCATATTGTCCGGGACTTTGCCGCCGAAGCGCTCCAGCAGCATCTGCGCGGAGGCCACGATGTCACGGGCCTTGGCACGCCAGAAGCCGCAGGACTGGACGTATGTACCCACCTCGTCCACATCGGCGGCGGCGAAGGCCTCCAGCGTGGGATAGCGGGCAAACAGGGCGGGCGTGACCATATTTACGCGGGCGTCGGTACACTGGGCCGCCAGGCGGACGGAGAACAGCAGCTCGTAGTCCTTTCCGTAATCCAAAGAGCACAGGGCGTCAGGGTACAGCTCTTTCAGGGCCGCAATGATGGCGGATACCTGCTCCTTTGACTTCATACAGCATCACCTCACGGCTATTGTAACAGATGTTGCAGAAAAAGGCAATCGGTGGTATAATGCCATTTGCAGTGAAAACGCGAGGGAGGTGCTGCTATGCGGCCACTGGCAGACGAGATACGGCCACAGACATTGGACGAGGTATGCGGGCAGCGCCATCTGCTGGGGGAGGGTGCGCTGCTGCGGCGGCTCATCGAGAACGGAACGGACACGAACCTGATCTTCTACGGGCCGTCCGGCACGGGAAAGACCACCGTGGCCAACATTATTGCCAAGCGGGCGGAGAAAACGCTGTACTATCTGAATGCCACGACTGCGTCCCTGCAGGATGTGAAGAATATCATCGGCGATGTGGACACCATGCTGGCGCCCAAGGGTGTGCTGCTGTATCTGGATGAGATCCAGTACTTCAACAAGAAGCAGCAGCAGAGCCTGCTGGAGTTCCTGGAAAACGGAAAGATCACGCTGATCGCATCCACCACGGAGAACCCTTATTTTTATATCTACAACGCGCTGCTGTCCCGCTGCACGGTGTTTGAATTCAAACCGCTGACGGTGGAGGAGACCATCCCCGCCGTGGAGCGTGCCCTGCGGATCGAGCAGGAGAGAAGTCAGCTGCCCTTCGCGTGGGCGGAGGACGTGCCTAAAACGGTGGCGGCGGGCTGCGGCGGCGATGTGCGCAAGGCGGTCAACGCGGTGGAGCTGCTGTACCGGGCGGCAAAGCCGAAAGACGGCGGACTATATGCAACAAGTAATGATGCTTTACAGCTTAGTCAGCACAGCGCTATGCGCTATGATAGGGAGGGCGACGACCACTTTGACCTACTGTCGGCACTGCAAAAATCTATCCGGGGCTCTGACCCGGATGCGGCGGTGTATTATTTGGGGCGGCTGCTGGTGGCGGGCGATTTGCTGTCTCCGTGCAGGCGGCTGCTGGTCATCGCGGCGGAGGACATCGGGCTGGCGTATCCGCAGGCCATCGTAGTGACGAAGGCCTGCGTGGATGCGGCGCTGCAGATCGGACTGCCGGAGGCACGTCTGCCGCTGGCGGAGGCGGCAGTATTGCTGGCCACCGCGCCGAAATCCAACAGCGCGCACGACGCCATTATCGCCGCCATGGAGGACATCCGGCATGGCGCGGTGGGGGATATTCCCCGACATTTGAAGAACGTCCACGCCGACAGCGCCGGTGCGGAAAAGGCGGCGGCCTATAAGTACCCCCACGTCTACCCAAACCACTATGTAAAGCAGCGGTATCTGCCGGAAACACAGGGAGATAAGCGGTATTATGAGTACGGGCCGAATAAGACGGAGCAGGCGGCTAAACGGTACTGGGACGACATCAAGGGAGGTGCGTAATGGAGCTGAACCTGAACGATATTTTAGAGCTGAAAAAAGATCATCCCTGCGGCAGCAAGCGCTGGCAGGTGCTGCGGGTGGGCATGGACATCAAGCTGCGTTGTTTGAGC
>USGS01000035.1 GCA_900554275.1 uncultured Eubacteriales bacterium | reverse complement strand
CTGGCCGTGTCGCCGTTGACGCGGATGACCTCGCCCTTGAGCCGGTCATCGCCCACCAGGACATAGCCCACTTCATTTTTGCGCACAGAGCCGGAAAAGCTGGCGGACACCAGGTTTCCGTTTACACCTGTCACATATCCTGTTACTTTGTCCATATTGTGTTTCTCCTGTTTCGTTATAGGCTGGAGACTTGCTGCTGGATGTGGGCGATCAGCCCGTCGAAGGACCGTTTGCCCGCCTCGTAGCGGAAGCCCTGCTGCCGCTCCAGGAGCCGGAGCTTCATGGCGTAGCCGTACAGGGCGTGCTCATCAAAATTGTGCAGCCCGATCATGTCGTCCAGCCGTTTGAATTCCAGATCCAGCAAAATGCGTTCGCCCTCCAGCGGGTTCTCCGCGTTCACCGCCGCCGTCACGGCCTGGGTAATGCCGGCGTCCCGGTCGGAGGGAACGGGACAGGGGCGGCCCAGCTTCACGCTGCGCTGATAGACCAGCTCCCGGGAAAGCGCCTGATAAAACGACGCCCATTCCGACAGCAGCGGCCCGTTGCTTGCCTGCACCGTCAGCTCCTCCAGGGTCTTGTAGACCCCGCTGCCCACCGCCGCTTTGCACATATCCAGAAATGTGCCGTAGTCCATAGGCGGCTCGCCCTGGGTTTTCAGCATGGGCAGACTGGAGATCAGATAGTAGTAGGATGCCATAGCCGCCTCCTTACAGGTGCATATCCCGGAAGAATGGCATCAGCATCTCTGCGATCTCCTGCTCAGAGCAGTCAAAGTAGCCCGAGCCGTCCTTGGCAGCCAGGCGGAAGCCTGCGCCCACCTTCTTGGACGGGCGGATCTCCAGCCCGTTCTTCAGCTCCTGGGCCAGCTCCTGACGCAGTGCGTCCGTCACCTGGTCTACCTCCACCGTATAGGCAGACACGTCCTCGCCCTGTACGGCGGCCTGAATGAGCCGGACCAGCGCCTGCTGATCAAGCGCCTTGTTCACGTCAGCGGCCAGGATCTTCCCGAATTCCTTCTGAACTTCCTGCTGGAACGCCAGCACCGCGTCACGCTTGGCCTGTTCGGCGCTGAGCTGCGCGCTGTTTTTGAACACCTCGATCTCCGCCTTGGCGTCCTCACGCAGCTTGTCCGCATCCTTTTTTGCCTCCGCGATCATGGCGTCCGCCTGCTTCTTGGCATCGGCCAGGATGGCGGCAGCCTCTTTGTTGGCGCTGTCGATCCCATCCTTCTTGATGGAAGAGACAAGGTCCTGAATTTGAAGTTCCATACGTGTTCACCCTCTCACTTATTATAGTTACACGTATTATAATATAACCAAAGGAATATGCAAAGTTTTTTTCGCACAAATCTCATGATTTTTTTCGATGCTTGACCGGATGTTTGCACATAATTCGCGCATTTTCGTTAATCTATATACAAACAAAGTATAATGCCTGGACCGGCTTTTCGCCCAAAGAAACAGAACGCCCTGTCACAAAAGGCCCGCTGCCACCGGCAGCGGGCCTTTCTCCCTATTTTGTGAACACTCTATGCCGTCGGCGGACTGTTCCGCACCGCGTCTACAAACAGCAGCGTCAGCCCGATATAAACGGCGCAGGCCAGCGCGATCAGCGCGCAGCCAACGATACACAGCGTCCGTGCCGTGCTGCTTCTCTGCAGGTATTTGCAGGCCAGCGCGATCCCGATCATCGCCGCCGCCAGCAGCGCCGCGGCAAGCCCCAAAGTCATACCGACACCTCCTTTACATCGGGCGGAACACGTCGATCATGTCCGTAAACCACTTCAGCTCCCCGGTGAACCGCCGACGCAGCTGCTCCGGCGTCTCCCGGCCCTTGCCGATGTCGAAAAAGCCGTGCCCGCTGTGGACGGCGATATATAGCTTGCCGTCCTTGTTGAGATTGATGCCAAACTTGCCGAAGGACGTGTCCGCCAGCTTCATGATCCGCTCCATCCGACTGGGATTCAGGATGCGAAGGGC
The DNA here is from genome assembly GCA_900554275.1 of uncultured Eubacteriales bacterium. Taxonomy (GTDB): domain Bacteria; phylum Bacillota; class Clostridia; order Oscillospirales; family Oscillospiraceae; genus Vescimonas. The sequence continues at coordinate 14,715 of USGS01000035.1, read as the reverse complement.
CTCCTGCTCGTCGTCGCTGCTCAGATTGAACTGCTTGTCGAAGGCCTCGTTGCCTGTCCTGATGGTCCGGGCATTGAGCAGCTTCTCCAGCTTGCCCCGCGGCCAGATGGTCAGCCATGTGGGGAACTCCCGACCCAGCTCACACAGCATCCACTGCCCGGCGTAGACCTCCTTCTCGTTCCGCTCCCACTGACCTGTCTCCTCCCGCTGGAACTCGCTGACGTCCGTCATCCGGACGGTGCACAGCTCCGTGGTCAGCCCCTCATACGTCCCACGGACATATCCGCTGCCGCCGCAATACGTGTGGTTGGGCACGGGAATGTTCGTGTCCTCCGCATTCAGAATGCGCGAAGCGGGGTCGAACTGCACGTTCTCAAAGGAGGCATCCACAATATCCGGCGCGATGGCACTGAACGCCTGCTGGTTCGCCCTGCCCCTGGATCTGCCCTGCACCATCTGCCCCAGGGCCAGGATCACACCGCCTGCGATGACCACCATGTAGTTGCCGCCCAGGATCATACCCGCTACGGCGATCACCACACCCACCAGGGAGAGGATCTTACCGCCAAGCCTGCCGCCCTTGCTCTTTCGCAGCGCCGAGGACAGCTGTTCATCCGCCATCTTCTTTTTCAGCTCTTCCATATACTCACTCCTTTTCCGTCTGCGCCGCAGACATGACCGGGCTTTCCACCAGCAGATCCAGCAGATTGCCCATGCCCGTCAGCGAGGCCGTGAACCATTTCCGTATTCCGTCCACATCCCGCAGATCCAGCTCCTCCGGAACGCCCGCAAACACATACCGGGTGTTCAGGGCCAGCGTCAGATCGCCGTCACGGAGGATAAGACCGCCCAGCTTGGCACTGTTGGAAGATGCCTCCAGCTTCTGCACCAGCTCCCGCAGCTGCGGCGTTACCTGTTCATCCACGTCCTGCCCGTTCGCTGTGCGGGCGGTGAAATGCTTCCGGAACAGGGCAGGGTCGGTGATGTCGTCCTTCTTTCGCTCCTGGAACATTTCCCGGATGACCATATCCAGCGCTGGGTCGCCTATATCCCTGCAGCGTACCACGATACCCCGGAACAGCGTCTCGGTCCTCGTCATCCAGTTGTCGTTGTCCGGGCCGGACTTCTCCTCCACCGTGCGGCGCAGCTCCACGTTGGCGGCGGAAAACCGCAGTCCGTTATGTATGCCCTCGTGGAAGTCCTCCACGCTACACTCCGTCCATGGGACGGCCAGCAGCTCGGCACTTTCGAGAAACGTCCGGTCGATGGGCAGCTCCGCTGTTTTCGGCTCAGGGCCGAAGGCCCGTGTCAGCTCCGTGCGGAAATACCCGCCCAGCTGCTCCTGCATCAGCGCTTTTTTCTTCCTCTGGGCGGGCTTTGCCACCAGCAGGAACAGCGCCACACCGGGAAAGACCATCGCGCAGATCAGGAGGGGGTCACGCCGTATGAACATCGTGATGCACCCGGCGATCACCAGCAGAACGCCCAGCAGTATCCCGATGCTCTCCGTGGCCTGATAGCGCCCCAGCTGCTTGGAGAGCTGCTCGTCCGTCATTCTGTCCGCTTGCTTTGCCATAGCATATCCTCCTATCCGTTGCTGCCCCAGTTCTCGGCCAGCCAGTTCTTGCCCCACACCGCCGCGGGATCGTATTGCTCCTCGGGCCACGCGGGGGCAAAGGGCCTGCCGTATTCGTCATACGCCATCCCATCCGCGTCCAGCGCATAGCCCTCCGGCAGGGCAAAGTAGTTCACGCCGTCGTAGTACCACAGCCGCCCGTCCGACTCCTCAAAGTACGTGCTTTCCGGGTCGGCGTACAGCGCCATGTCGCCGCTGCGGTAGAATACGCCGGTGCTTTCGGCGTCCTCCGCCCGGGGCGCGTTGCCGTCGGAAAACAGCACAAAGGCGTTGCCGTCGGCACTGAGGCAGGGATAGAGGATCTCCGGGCCGGTCACATACGGCCCGCGCCCGTCGGTGCTTTCATACAGCGGCCCGCTGCTCATCGTGCCATCGGTAAAGCACTCGATGACCCGCATCCGCCCCGTATCAAAGGCGAAGGTCTCGCCCAGGGCGTTCTGCCACACACCGTCCAGCAGGCTGATGTCATAGGCCGCCGCCTCGCCCTGGGCGGGCTCACAGTGCAGGCCGTTGATCTCGCCGTACTGGCGGCCCTCGCCGTCGCCGATGTGGCGCACGGTGAAGCCGCCGCCCTCCCAAACCAGGTAATAGTAGTACTCCGCGCCGATCTCGCAGTATTTGAGGCCCAGGCCGTGCGTATCCCGGAACAGGCTGCCCGTTCCGACGCGGTTGTACCAGGTGCGGTAGGTGTAGCTGCTGGTGGAGATATCCACCAGCAGCTGGCTGCCATCGTCTCCCTGCCAGGCGGTGACATCGTCACTGAAGTCCTCGTCAGCCATCACGTCCCATGCGTTGGCCGGGTCGTCGGAGCGGTCATAGCCGCCGCTGCCGCCGCAGGCGGTCAGCCCCAGCGCCAGCAGCAGCGTCAGCAGAAAGCACAGGTGATGCTTCTTCATGGTGTGCCTTTCTTTCTGCCGGTCAGTCCAGCCGCTCATAGTAATCGTAGTCGCCGGTAACGCCCCAGTACATACCGTTTTCACCGGCTGTCGCAATGATGTAGGAGACATCGGCAAACTGCTCGGAGTCGGCGGCGTAGTGTCCCTGCGCCTCCTCCACCACGCGGAGCAGACCGCTGTCAATGGCGGTCCGGGTGTCGCCCTGCTGGTCATACAGCACCCAGTCGCCGACATCACCGATGATGATCACACTTTCCTCCGTCTCGTCACCGTCCAGATACCACGTGCCCTCAAAGCCCACGTGGGATACGCTCTCCCCGCCGAGGTCCTCCACCAGGGACTCCTCCGGCTGGAACACATACGCCTCGGCGTCCGCGTCCCAGAACCACACCATCAGCACCGTCTGGCCGTCCAGCTCGAACAGCATCGCCACGTCGCTGTTGCCGTCACCGTTCCGGTCGGCGAAGTCGATGCTCTGAAACTCCTCCCACGGGTCGCCCTGCAGCGTCATGGGGTAGTCCACGTAGTCGTATACGGCATACGTCTCATCGTCATAGCAGAAAACAGCATCGTCATCGTTGACGCACACCAGCACATATACGTCACCGCCATCCCGGGTGATCGTGCCCTCGGCCCGCACCACGCCGGTAACGCGCCAGTCGTCGCCTACCACATCGTTGGGGTCTTCATTCTGATCACCGCCGCAGGCAGTCAAGCTCAGGCACAGCGCCAGCGCCGCCATCAGCGCAAATAGCTTTTTCATCATCATGTTCTCCTCCCGGCGGTCATGCCGCCTTCTCGTAATAGTCGTATTCACCGCCCCAGTACATCACGCTGTTGTCAATGACGTTGAAGTCGTAGACCACATCGTCAAACTGGTCGGAAACGGCGAAGTACCGATCCAAATTCTCCTCGTCCGTCTCCAGCGTGCCGTAGTCCACCTCGGTCATGTCGCCGTCGCCGCCTGCCCGCTCATACAGCGTCCAGTTACCGAACTGGTCGATCTCGATGCAACTGGCCGCACCGACCTCGCCGTCCAGATACCAGACGCCCTCCAGCGCCTCATAGCCGGTGTCGCCGATGTTCTCGCCCGGCGCGTCGCCGAGCATCTTGGAAAACGTGCCGAGATACGCCACGTGCAGCGCGCCGACCTCATCGGACCAGCAGCGGTACGCCACGCCGTCATGCTCATTGTAGAAATAGTCATAGTCGTACTCCGGTACGGACTGGATGAACCCGCTGGCCGTCAGCGTCTCGCCGGCGTCGTACAGCGCGAAGCGCACCTCGTCTCCGCCCTCACTGGTGGCCACCAGCATCGTGCTGCCGTCCTCACCGGCCCACGCGCCGCCGTAGACGTACAGGTCGGCCATCAGTGCCGAGTCCTTGACCAGATCCTCAAGGGTATCGGGGGTATCGGGCGCGTCGTTATTGCCGTCGTCGCTGTCACCGGCATCACCGCCGCAGGCGGTCAGCATAAGGCACAGCACCAGTGCCAGTAAAAGGGATACATACTTCTTCATGCTTTTCATCGTTTTTCTCCTTCTCTTGATCACTGAGATCAATGCTCCTGTTCTGCCATGGCCAATATCTCATTGTGGCTCATCTCCACATTTCCGAAGCGGACGAAGATGCCGTTTGTCACAGCGCTGTTCCACACCTGCGGATCGGAGAGGGAACAGAAACGCATTTTGTCCAGATACGGCTTCATATCCAGAAGCAGGCGGCTGCCGGACACAAAATCGACCTGCAGAATGTAGTCGGCCAGCGGCGTGACAGCCGTGAGATACCTTCGGTTCAAGGGCGCGTCCTCCTTTCTGCGTGTAATACGTGCAAAGAAAAAGATCCACCGTACAGACATTGTACGGCGGATCAAAAGGAATAACTATTCCCCAATGGTTAGGTTTTTGTCTCCAGCAGCTCCGAAAGCCGCCCGCGCTTGGTCCGGGTGTCTCCCTCGATGTGGAGCTTGGAATAGATCTGGTTGATATACTGCTTCACGCTGCCCTCCGTGAGAAACAGCTTTTCCGCGATCTCGCGGTTGCTGAGCCGCTGCGCCATCAGCCCCACGACCTCATATTCCCGCTCCGTCAGCGCGGCGAGGGCCGCCGGTCGGGCCGTCTGGGTGAGCCGCGATGCTGCCGCCTCGCCCAGTGCGATGATCTGCGGCGCAAGGTCGGCGGCATCCTGATGCAGCAGGGGGGAGAGGTATCGGTAGTTCTCCGCAAAGGGGAGAAGAAAGACGTCCGGCGCGGCATCGGAGAGCGCCTGCGCCAGCAGCGCCTGTGCCTCGCCGTGCTTGCCCAGCATTTCGTAGGCCGCCGCCGTCTGAATGCGGATGTGCAGCGCCACCAGCGCGTAATGCATCGCCCCGCACATGGCCAGCAGCCCCTCGCTGCGCCCGATGACCTTGGCGTATGATCCCTGGGCCAGATAGACCTGATTTTCGATCATCTCCATCATGGGCTTTCCCGGCGCAAGGTAGTTGATGGACGACAGCTGATGCTCCCGGAATACAGCGGGGATCTTCTCCGGCTGCCCCAGCAGGGCGTGGTAGTAGGCGCAGGCTGCGTCCAGTATATGCAGCCAGTCCGTGTTGTGGTGCTGCATCAGCAGGCCGCGCCGCTGCTGGAACGTGTATCGGGGCGCAGCACCGGTATACGGCGTCAGCCGCCATGCCAAAAAATCGCAGCACAGAGCCATGTTCATCTGCCCATTGCCCTGGATTTGGGCATAGGCCCGCTCCAGCGCGATGTGGGCATCGTCAAAGCGCCCCTGTAGGAACGATGCCTCCGCCGTCATGATCTTCTCCGCGCCCTGCCCATGGCCGTTGGTGATCCGGTAGTAATGGGGCATACACTCATCCATCTCAGCCAGCTCCTTGTCCAGCTGCCCCGGCAGCCGGTGGAACATCATCAGCACCGACGGCGAGCCGAACGTCCAGCCTCCCTCGTTGCGGATGGTGATGGCCGGGCGTGACATCTGCGCGCTGGCGCTGCGGTGCAGGCGGCTCATGGCGCTGATGTCATTGTAGCAGAGAAAGCTCATGATCAGGTCGCACTCGCCCAGCAGGTCGCCCCGCTCCGCCGCCGGCATGGCGGGCCGCTCCTCGATGGAGGCCAGCAGCAGCGCCTTCAGCTCCATCATTTTCGGTATCTGCCGCCAGGTGAACATACGGCGCATCAGCACCAGCAGCGCCAGAGGATGGGCCTTCAGCACGGAGACGGGACATTCGTCCAGCGCGTCCAGCACATCGACGGGCTTCAGCGCGGCCAGCAGGATGCCCGCGTCGCTCTGGATCACCCGCAGCAGCGCGTCAAAATTGCCGCTTCTGCGATAGGCGGACAGTGCGTGGAGATACTGCCCACTGCGCTCATACCATGCGCCGTATCGGTCAAGGTAAAAACGCTGCTTTCCCGCCGGAAGCTGGTCGAAGGCCCGCTCGGCGCAGTCCTTCATCATGTGGTGGAAGCGGAAAATGGCACTGTCCGGCAGCCGCCTTACAAAGGCGTTCTGCTCTGAAAGCGCTGTCAGCAGGGAGGCGGTCTCTTCATTTCCGGTGACGTACCGTGCCATCTCCGCCGTGAATTCGTCCGCCAGTCCCATGACCGCCAGAAATTCCTGCTGCATCTCCGGCAGGGGATCGATCATGGCGGCGGAGAACATGGCGTAGATGTCTGAGGTACGGTCCGGCAGCACGCCCTGCTCGGACAGGGCGCGCAGGTTCAGATACACAGCGGAGAACCAGCCCTCGCTGGAGTAGAGCAGCGCGTCGATCTGCTCCTCCGTCAGCGGCGTGCCGCAGCGGCGGGCGTAGACAGACAGCTCCGTGTGGTTCAGCCGCAGCTGCTCCGTCCCGATCCGGTAGACCCGGCTGCCCAGCCGCACGATCTCCGCCGCGGGAAGAAACCGGTCGCGGCTGGCCACGATCAGATGCACGTTCTCCGGCAGCCGATTGGTCAGGGTGCAGATGAAGCGGGCGGCGCGCTCGTCCGTCAGCAGGTGAAAGTCGTCGATAAAGATGTAGCAGGGGAGACCGCCGCCCAGTCCGTGGCAAAGCTCGTCCGCCAGCAATCCGCCGTCAGCGGCGTCGGCAGGGCAGGGATAATCCCGCAGCAGGTCAAGCCCCGCCCGGGCAAAGGCGTCCTGCGTGCTTTTCCAAAAGATGGCCGGATTGTCGGAATAGACGCTGATCCGGATGATCCGCACCGCCTCAGCGCCCTCCCGCTGGCTGAGAAACCAGTTCACCGCGGTGGTCTTGCCGTAGCCCATCGGCGCGACCACGGTGGTCAGCGCGCAGCGTGAAATAGGACGCAGGCACTCCTGCATCCGCTCCGATATGTAGATGTTGTTCAGGTCCTTTTTCTGTTTCGGCATGGCGTACCTCCGGACAGGACGATGCTCTGTATATTTCCTATTATATAGGAACGCGCGGCGGATGGCAAGTGGCGCGGCAGGGCAAAGCCCCTGCAGGTGACAGAAATGTAAGAATACCGGCGGAAAATGTAAGTCGAAGCGATGGCGCGGATATACCGCCTGTGCTATAAATACGAGCAGGAGCGCAGGGAAACGGGCGAAAATGTGAAAAGAGCGTAAAATTCTCTTTCGTACATTGACCGCCGGGAAAAGTTCCTTTATAATAAAGGGTCAATAGAAGACATTTTTCGCAAAGGAGCAGCTGCCTATGAATGAGATCTATGTGACCGGTCACCGCAACCCGGATACCGACTCCATTGTGGCCGCCATGGCCTACGCCGCACTGAAGAACGCGCTGGGCGAGAAGGAGTATGTGGCGGTACACCTGGGAACGATCAGCGACGAGACGAACCGGATGCTGGAACGCTTCCACTTCAATCCACCCCGCTTTATCCAAAACGTCCGCACCCAGGTCAGAGACCTGGAGTTCGACCGTCCTCCCTGCCTGGATGCCTCCGTCACCATGGACCGGGCGTGGAAGCTGATGCGTGAGCAGAAGATCTCCGCCATTCCCGTGGTCAACGAGGACGGCACGCTCCACGGTATGCTCTCCGCCGGCGACATCGCCACCTTCAGCCTGAACACCGTGGGCGACCCCCGGGTGGAGGCCATTCCGCTGTTCAACCTGCTGAGCGTTATCGAGGGCCGCGTCATGGGCGACGGCGGAGACCTGGTGGATGCCGTCAGCGGCACAGTGTCCATCGCCCTGCCACAGAACTGCGAGAACCTGCTGTTCGACAGCGGCGACAGCATCGTCCTGTGCGGCAGCCAGCCGGATATGATCCGTCGGGCGCTGGATAAGCAGGTCTCCTGCCTCATTCTGTGCCAGACGGATGTCGATCCGGCCTGGCTGGAGAACGCGGGCAAGACCTGCATCATCTCCACGCCGCTGGATGCCAGCCGCGTCCACCGGCTTATCTATCAGGCCACGCCCATCGACCGTCCCTGCGCCACCGAGGGCTTGATCTCCTTCCATTTGGACGATTACATCGACGATGTCCGCGAGGTGGTGCTGAAGAGCCGCTACCGCTGCTACCCCGTCCTGGATGACCAGGAGAAGGTGGTGGGCACTCTGTCCCGCTACCACCTGCTGAAGCCCCGGCGCAAGCAGGTGGTGCTGGTTGACCACAACGAGCTGTCCCAGACCGTCCCCGGCATCGATCAGGCGGAGATCCTGGGCATCATCGACCACCACCGTCTGGCGGACATCCAGACCCGGCAGCCCATCTCCGTCCGCAACGAGCCTGTGGGCAGCACCAACACCATCATCACCTCCATGTATCAGGAGCATGGCGTCACGCCGTCGCCCCACATGGCGGGCCTGATGGCGGCGGCCATCCTGTCCGACACGGTCATGTTCAAGTCTCCCACCTGCACCAAGCGTGACGTGGCCATGGCGGAGCGGCTGGCCCGCATTGCCCATGTGTCCCTTGCCGACCTGGGCCGCGAGCTGTTCAGCGGCAGCAACGACGGCAAGCCAGCCGAGGAGCTGCTGCGCAGCGACTTCAAGGAGTTCCACATCGCCGAGCAGGTGCTGGGCGTGGGACAGATCACCTGCATCGACTCCCAAAAGCTGATGGAGCGCAAGGACGAGCTCCTGGCGGCCATGCGTAAGGCACAGAAGGCCAACAGCTACGATATGGTCATCCTCATGCTCACCGACGTGCTGCAGGAGGGCACGCAGCTGCTCTACGTCGGCAGCGACGACACCATCCGCAACGCCTTTGCCGTCGAGCCGAAGGACCACACGGTGTTCCTGCCCGGCGTCATGTCCCGCAAGAAGCAGGTCATTCCCATGCTCACCACCCTGTGGGGTTGATACACGTAAACACAAACATATTCAGATCGAAAAGGAGTTTACTATGGAAAAGAAGCTGTATAAGTCCGAGACAAATAAGATGCTGGCCGGTGTCTGCGGCGGCATCGCGGAGTATTTCAACATCGACCCCACGCTGGTCCGTTTGGGCTGGGTGGTGTTCTGCGCCCTGGGCGGCAGCGGCCTGCTGGCCTACATCATCATGGCCATCATCATGCCCAGCCGCCCTATCGAGTGACAGACACTCCACCGAAGGGAGGCCGCGCCCATGTATGAGCTGATACAGGTCAGCGAGAGCTGCTATTACATCGAAAGCCCCGCTAAGATCGGCCTTGTCCGCCTGAACGAAACGGACGTCTGCCTTATCGACAGCGGCAGTGACAAGGACGCGGGCCGCAAGGTGCGCCAGCATCTGGACAAGAACAGCTGGCGTCTCACCGCCATCTACAACACCCACTCCAATGCCGACCACGTGGGCGGCAACCAGTATCTGCAAAAGCAGACGGGCTGCACCGTCTACGCCCCCGGTATCGAGTGTGACATCACCCGCCACCCGCTGCTGGAGCCGTCCTTTCTCTACGGCGGCTTCCCGCCGGCGGAGCTGCGCCACAAGTTCCTGATGGCCCAGCCCAGCGATGCCCATGAGCTGACGGCGGATGTACTGCCAAAGGGCTTCGAGCTGCTGCCCCTGCCGGGACACTTCTTCGATATGGTGGGCTTCCGCACGGCGGAGGACGTGGTCTATCTGGCGGACTGCCTGTCCAGCCGCGAGACACTGGACAAGTATCAGATCCCCTTCATCTACGACGTAGCCGCCTACCTGACCACCCTGGAGACGGTCAAGACCATGCAGGCCCGGATGTTTGTCCCTGCCCATGCCGCCGCCGCGGAGGACGTGTCCCAGCTGGCCCAGTACAACATCGACAAGGTGCAGCAGGTGGCCGACCGTATTCTGACGCTCTGCGCCCAGCCCCTGTGCTCTGAGGTGCTGCTGCAGAAGCTGTTCACGGCCTACGGCCTCGATATGACCTTCCAGCAGTACGCCCTGGTGGGCAGCACCGTCCGCTCGTTCCTTTCCTGGCTGAAGGGGGAGGGCCGCCTTACGGCGGAATTTGCGGACAACATGCTGCTTTGGCGCGCCGTCTGACCCACCGCGATATACGAACAACGAGGACAGAGGGTCATCGTCATGTACCCGGACAATGAGTAAAGAGCAAAAAGCAGAGGGCGCAAGCCCTCTGCTTTTTGCTCTTTACAGCGGTCCGGTCAGAACGAAACCGGCTTTTTCAAATTATTTCCACCTTTTTCTATTTCTGCTTTATAATCTTTCTATCAAATTATAAAGTTTTTCCGGCTTTTTTCAAATGTAATTGCCATTTTTAACAGCTATTTTTCCTGTTCCTCCGGGCTGCCGTGGGCCTCCTCATGGGCGTACAGCGACGGGAACATGGCTCGCAGCAGGTTGTACGTGCGGTTGTGGCTGAGCAGCCAATCACTGTTGTCAGCATGCAGCTTCTCCTTATCGGCGTAGGTCTCCAGCGCGTGGCACGTGTCCACATACGCCTTTTGCAGCTGCCGCATTCTTGCACTCATGTGCTGGAGCAAACTCATGATTTTGGCCGGTTTTTCCCGGAAATAGGCACTGAAATTGTCATAAGTGATCTCGCTGACGATGGTGGGCTCAAGGGCCACGGCGGTGGTGTTGCGCGGCCGTGACTCCAAAAAGCTGATCACATTGAAGAAATCGCCCTCGCGGAGGGTGACCACCGGCACTTCCTCCGGCGTTCCGTAATCGAAATAGACGCCTACGCTGCCGTAGAGAATATTATACATGCTCATGACCATTTCCTTGGGACGGCAGATGATCTCGCCTTTTTTGAAGCGTTTTTCCGTGTGTGGCATATAAAACCTCCTGTTCTTGCAACATTTTTAGATAAAAACAGCATTATGTATTTTTCAGTATTGTACCACAGTATTACCGGCTTTGTCGATACTTTTCCTTGCCAAATGGTCGGGAAAGTGGCATACTGATGCAGATAAGGAGTGGATACTATGGATTATTTTGCGCCGAAGCTGTCACCGCAGGAGCTGCAGGCCATCAGCGCCATTGGGCTGGCCCACATGGGCGACGCCGTATATGAGCTGCTGGTCCGCACCTGGCTGTGTGTTCACGGCAAGGCCACCGGCAAAGAGCTGCACCGCGCCACAGTGGCACTGGTCTGCGCCCCGGAGCAGGCCCGCTGCGCTGTGAAGCTGCTGCCCCTGCTGACGGAGGAGGAGACGGCGGTCTATAAGCGCGGCCGCAACGCCAACGTACACACGATCCCCCGCAGCGCCAGCCACGCGGAGTACCACGCCGCCACAGCGCTGGAATGTCTGCTGGGCTGGCTGTACCTCCGGGGCGACAAGGCCCGGATCGAGGAGCTGTTCAGCGCGATGATGGAGGAGAATGGATATGCCTCTTGATGCGATCTGTTTACAGGGCGTTGTGGCAGAGCTGACGCCTCAGGTAGTTGGAAGCCGCATCGAGAAGATCCAACAGCCCGCCCGGGATCAGGTAGTGCTGTCGCTCCGCGGCGGCAAACGGCTGCTGCTGTGCGCCGGCGGCGGGCAGCCCCGGCTGCACCTGACGGAGACGCTGCGGGACAACCCGGCTCAGCCGCCCATGTTCTGCATGCTGCTGCGCAAGTATTTGGGCAGCGGCATCATCCAGTCGCTGGAGCAGACGCCGCTGGAGCGGGTGGTAACGCTGACGGTCTCCGCGGCGGACGAATTGGGTGAGCGCAGCACCTTCCGCCTGATCCTGGAGACGGTGAGCCGCCGGGCCAACCTGGTGCTGGCCGACAAGGACGGCCGGATCATTGACTGTCTGCGGCGCATCGACTTCGAGATGAACCCGGACCGTCAGGTACTGCCGGGCCTGTTTTACCGCCTGCCTGCGCCGCCGGATAAGCTGTCCCCTTTCACGGTGGAGCAGGATGCGTTCCAGCGCATGGCCCTGTCTGCCGGGGACACGCCGGCGGACACATGGCTGGTGAATACCTTCAACGCCCTGCCGCCCTTGACAGCCCGGGAGCTGGTGTTCCGGGCCTGCGGCAGCGTGGATGCCCCAGTTTCGCAGACCACCGGCCTGTGGGACAGCTTTTCTGCGTGGATGGAGTCTGTAAAGGATAAAAGATTTACACCCGTTATGCTGAAACGGAACGGCGTCCCGTCTGACTACACCTATGAGTCCATCTGCCAGTACGGCGCAGCCATGGAAACCGAGGTCTACGACAGCTTTTCTCACCTGCTGGACGACTTCTTTGAGAAGAGGGAGCAGGCGGAGCGGGCCAAGCAGAGGGGGCAGGACCTGTTGAAGACCGCCGCCACGTCAGCCTCCCGCATCCGCCGCAAGCTGGCGGCCCAGGAGAAGGAGCTGCTGGACTGCCGCGATCGGGACAAGTGGCGTGTGTACGGCGAACTGATCACCGCCAACCTCTACCGCATGGAGCGCGGTATGAGCCGCCTGACGACCCAGAACTACTATGATCCCGACTGCGCCGATGTGGACATCCCGCTGGATGTGCGGCTGTCGCCTCAGGAAAACGCCGCCAAGTATTTCAAGAAATATACCAAGGCCAAAACGGCGGAGAAATACTTGACGGAGCAGATGGAAAAGGGCCGCGCCGAGCTGATGTATCTGGAGAGCGTCCAGCAGGAGCTGGCGCTGGCAGAGAGCGAGCAGGACTTCAACGACATCCGGGCCGAGCTGGCCGACGGAGGCTATCTCCGCCGGGGCGGAAACGGGAAGAAGGCCGCCTTCCAGCGGCCCAGCAAGCCCCGGGAGTTCCGTTCCTCCGCCGGACTGCGTATTCTGGTGGGCCGCAACAACCGGCAGAACGACCGCCTTACCGCCAAGGACGCGGAAAAGTGGGATCTGTGGCTGCACACCCAGAAGATCCACGGCAGCCACGTCATCCTCTGCACTGGAGGTATTGAGCCGGATGAGCAGAGCCTGCTGGAGGCCGCGTCTCTGGCGGCCTACTTCTCCCAGGCCCAGGACAGCACCAAAGTCCCGGTGGATTACACCCCGGTGAAATTCGTGAAAAAGCCCGCCGGTGCAAAGCCCGGCATGGTGGTCTACACCACATACAACACCCTGCTGGCCGACCCGGACGCCGCACTGGTGAAGAAGCTGGCGGTGAAGTGAGCGAGTAAACAAAGGAAAGCCGCCCATCGGGCGGCTTTCCTTTGTGTGCGGTGTGCCGTTACGCCTCGGCGGGATCTTCCCGGAACAGCATGGTGATGCACCACAGCCCGGCCAGACCCACCAGCGCGTAGATCACGCGGCTGATCGCGCCGGTCTGACCGCCGAACAGGAATGCCACGCAGTCAAAGCGGAACAGACCCACGATGCCCCAGTTCAGCGCACCGATAATGCCCAGTATCAGGGCAATACGGTCTACGATCTTCATACGTTCATAACCTCCTTGCGGAAAACTGCTTTCTGCCATAGCTTGTGCCGGAGCGCCTGGGATATGCACAAAAATTTTTCTGATTACCTGAACAATTTTGGAAAACGCATTGCAAACAGCGGCGGTTTTTGGTATGATGGCCGTAGTTGAACTCGTATGTACCCCTGAAGGACAGAAATATAAGGAGGAGACCATGAACAAGAAGTTTGAGAAGCTGGGCTTTTATCCCGCCGACATCCTGCTGCCCAAGGGCCAGGATATGACCAAGTGGGCCGTGGTGGCCTGCGACCAGTTCACCTCTGAGCCGGAGTACTGGCAGGCGGTGGAGCAGCAGGTGGGCGACGCCCCCTCCACGCTGCGCCTGATCCTGCCGGAAGCCAATCTGAAAGCCCCCAACGTGGACGAGCTGATCGGCGACATCAACACCGCCATGAGCAAGTACCTGGCCGACGGCGTGTTTGAAACGCTGACCGACAGCCTGATCTATATCGAGCGCCAGCAGTCCGACGGCAAGATCCGCCACGGCCTTATCGGCATGGTGGACCTGGACGCTTATGACTTCACTCCCGGCTCGGGTGCGCTGATCCGCGCCACCGAGGGCACGGTGCTGGATCGCATCCCGCCCCGGGCAAAGGTGCGCCGCAACGCCCCCATCGAGCTGCCCCACGTTATGCTGCTCATCGACGACCCCGAAAAGACCGTCATCGAGCCGCTGACCGCCGCTGCCGGCAGTATGGAGAAGGTCTATGACTTTGACCTGATGCAGAACGGCGGTCACATCCGTGGCTTCAAGCTGTCCGACAAGCAGATCGACGCCGTGGCCAACGCCCTGGAGGGCCTGACCACCGACGAGGCCATGCAGAAGAAGTACAACGTCTCCGGCGTTGCGCCCCTGCTGTTCGCCGTGGGCGACGGCAACCACTCCCTGGCCACCGCCAAGGCCTGCTATGAGGAGCAGAAGAAGGGCAAGACCCCCGAGGAGTATCTGGCGCTGCCCGCCCGTTACGCCTTGGTGGAGGTGGTGAATAACCACGACGACGCGCTGCAGTTTGAGCCTATCCACCGCGTGATGTTCGGCGTGGATCACCAGAAGTTCATGGACGCCTTCCGCGCCGCCTATCCCAACGCCTACGAGGGCAAGGGCGACGGCCACACCATCGAGTTCGTCTGGAACGGCGAGAGCCACTTCATCACCGTTCCCGATCCCAAGGTCCAGCTGGCCGTGGGTACGCTTCAGGGTGTCATTGATCAGTACCTAAAGGACAACGGCGGCGAGGTGGACTACATCCACGGCGACGAGGTCACCCGCGAGCTGGGCGGCAAGCCCGGCAACATGGGCTTCCTGCTGCCCGCCATGGGCAAGGAGCAGCTGTTCAAGACCGTCATGGCCGACGGCGTGCTGCCCCGCAAGACCTTCTCCATGGGCCACGCCCAGGA
>USGS01000034.1 GCA_900554275.1 uncultured Eubacteriales bacterium | reverse complement strand
CCCTGGGTATCCAGCGTACCGCGGATGATGTGGTAACGGACGCCGGGCAGGTCCTTGACACGGCCGCCGCGGATCATCACGACGGAGTGCTCCTGCAGGGAGTGGCCCACGCCGGGGATGTATGCGGTGACTTCGTAGCCGTTGGTCAGACGCACACGGGCGATCTTACGCAGAGCGGAGTTGGGCTTCTTGGGAGTCGCGGTTCTCACGGCAGTGCAGACACCGCGCTTCTGGGGAGAGCTCAGGTCAGTCTCCTTGTTCTTCAGCGTGTTGAGGCCCTTCTGCATGGCGGGGGAATTGGACTTGTAGGTGCTCTTCTTGCGACCCTGCTTGACCAGCTGATTGAAAGTAGGCATTTGGTTTCTCCTTTCTCAAGAATTGGCGGGAGGTGTTCCATCCCTTTATTTTCCACGGGATAAACGGTGTTTATACCCGGCGGAAACAATATCATTCCGCGCAGAGCAATGCCACAGCGGCGGCCGGAACGGCGATACCGCAGGCTCTGCCCAGCTGCTGGAGCGTCATGCTGCCGTTGCAGGGCACGTCCTGCGTGCGGCACAGCTCCCGCAGCGGCGCGGTGAGCCGGGGATCGGCGTCGGAGGCCAGATAGACGACGCGGGCAGCACCCTGAAGCACGGCGCGGCGGGTCTGCTTCAGTCCCACCACCCTATCCTTGGAAGCCAGCTCTCCGGGCACAAGCGCTCTCCCCCTGTCGTTGCATAACAAATTTCACGGGCGATTCCCGCGCAATTTGAGATTATAGCATAGCATGAGGAACGCGTCAAGTGGAATCGTGGGAAAAATTTGTGGAAACGCCCTGATAATACATAACGTAATCATTCACCGCCGCCGCAATAAAAAGCATTGGAAAAGTTTCAAATTGCACTTTTCCTCTCGGTCGGCCCGCGAAAGACTCCGCCGGGAAATGTAAGCCTACGTGCCTGATTTCTCCTGTTTTTGCGATTATTTAGCGGGTGTGCCGCAACCGCTTTCCCTTTACGACTATTTGACATAATTCTACAACCCATAAAGTTTACAAGCAGTTATCCACAGTTTCCACAGGGTTTTCCACACCGGTGTAAATCCTTTATTCAAGCCATTTTCTACAGCACTTTACAGAAAATTCCACAGCCGAAAACGGCACTTTTACCCGCGAAACAGCGGTTATTCACTTAACATAATGTCGTCTCACGGAGAAAACCGGCCAATTCCGCCGCCCCCGTTTACCATAACACACGTTTACACTACAAAGAAACGACAAAAGCCGCCCGCAGGCGGCTTTTGCTCTGTTTTCAAAACACCGGATCGCCCAGATCCATGGTGGCATAAGCGTTCAGGTCCAGCCCGGCGGTGCTCCCGGCCCGATACTCATAGTAGCCCTGCGAGCCGATCATCGCGCCGTTGTCGCCGCACCACCGCAGCGGCGGCAGGTACAGCTTCACCCCGGCCTTTTCACAGGCATTCTGCAAATCGGCGCGGATGATGGAGTTGGCGGCCACGCCGCCGGCGGCCACCAGCGTCCTGCGTCCCGTCAGCTCCAGCGCCCGCATGGCCCGGGGCACAAGCTCATTGGACACGGCGCGGGTGAAATCGCGGGCCAGCGCCGCCGCGTCCAGCGGTTCGCCCTTCTGCTGGGCATTATGGGCCAGGTTCACCACGGCGGTCTTCAGCCCGGAAAAGCTCATATCCAGCTCCGCGCCGGACACGTGGGCACTGGGCAGGTCGTACTTTCCACCCTGCGACCGCTGTGCCAGCTCATCCATAGGCCTGCCGCCGGGATAGGGCAGCCCCAGCACCCGGGCGGCCTTGTCGAAGCACTCCCCCGCCGCGTCGTCCCGGGTCGCGCCCAGGATGGTCATATCCGTGTAATCCGCCACGTCCACGATCAGCGTGTTGCCGCCGGAGATGGCCAGGGCCGCAAAGGGCGGCTCCAGCTCCGGAAAGGCCAGATAGTTGGCGGCGATATGACCGCGGACGTGGTGCACCGGGATCAGCGGCACGCCCAGAGCATAGGCGGCGGACTTGGCAAAGCTGACGCCCACCAGTACCGCGCCGATAAGCCCCGGCGCATAGGTGACGGCCACCGCGTCGATGTCCGTCTTCGTCAGCCCCGCGTCGGAGAGCGCCTTGTCCGTCAGGGCGGCGATGGCCTCCACGTGCTTGCGGGAGGCCATCTCCGGCACCACACCGCCGTACAGCGCGTGCATATCTGCCTGGGACAGTATGGCGTCGGACAGCACCTGCCGTCCGTCCCGTACTACCGCCACCGCCGTCTCGTCGCAGGAGGACTCAAACGCCAGAATGTTCATTGCGCCGCCTCCTCCGTGTAGTATTTCGTCAGGATGAGGGCGTCCTCCTTGGGAAGGTCGTAGTAATTCCTGCGGCGGCCCGCCTCAATGAAGCCAAAGCCCTGATACAGGGCAATGGCAGCCTGGTTGGAGGGCCGCACCTCCAGCGTCAGGAACGCCAGGTGGTTGGCCCGGGCAAAATCGTCGAACACCCGCAGCAGCTGGGCGGCCACGCCCTGACGGCGGCGGGAGGGATCTACGGCCACGTTGGTGATATACCCCTCGTCGGCGGCCACCAGCAGCCCGGCATAGCCGATGACCTTTTCCGTCTCCGGCTCAAGGGCCACCAGAAATGCGGCGCACTGGTTGTCCAGCTCGTCGGCCAGCATCTGCCGCGACCAGGGCCGGGAAAAGCATATCCGCTCCAGGGACGCCAGCGCATCCAAATGCTCGGCGGACATGGGAATTATTTTTACCGTTTTCATGACAGTCACTCCTTGGCTTGCAGCCAGTTCTGGCCGGAATGGGCCTCCGCGATCAGCGGCAGGGACAGTTCAGCGGCCCGGGACATCTCCTCCGTCAGCAGACGCTCCACCCTCTCCCGCTCCGATACAGGGCACTCCACGATCAGCTCGTCGTGCACCTGCATCAGCAACCGGGCCTGCAGGTGCTCCTCCCTCAGGCGGCTGTGAACGCGCACCATAGCGATCTTGATGATGTCGGCGGCAGCGCCCTGCACCGGCATATTCAGCGCCACCCGTTTGCCGAACTCCCGCAGGTTGTGGTTGCTGCTCTTCAGCTCCGGCAGCGCGCGGCGGCGGTGCATGGGCGTCTCCACAAAGCCGTCACGCTCCGCCCGCGCTACCACGTCGGTCATGTACTGCCGCACCCCGGTGTAGGTGGCGAAATAGCGCTCCATATAGTCCTTGGCCTCCTGCACCGTCACGCCGATGTCCTGGGCCAGGGAGAAGGCGGAGATACCGTAGACCACGCCGAAGTTCACGGCCTTGGCCCGGCGGCGCAGCTCCGGCGTCACCTGCTCCGGGGGCAGGTGGAACACCTTGGCGGCGGTGACGGTGTGGAAATCCGCGCCGGACAGGAATGCGTCCCGCATCTCCGTGTCCCCCGCCATGTCCGCCAGCAGCCGCAGCTCGATCTGGGAGTAGTCTGCGTCCACCAGCACGCACCCCGGCGCGGCGGTGAACATGGCCCGCAGGCGGCTCCCCAGCTCGGTGCGGGTGGGGATATTCTGCAAATTCGGCTCGGTGGAGCTGAGCCTCCCCGTGGCGGTGACGGTCATTTGGAAGCTGGTGCGCACCCGGCCATCCGGGTCGATGACCTTCAATAGCCCGTCCACGTAGGTGGAACGCAGCTTGGCGTACTGCCGGTAGCGCAGGATGCTGTCCACGATGGGATAGTCGTACCGCAGCTTCTCCAGCACCTCCGCGTTGGTGGACCAGCCGGTCTTGGTCTTCTTCCCGTGGGGCAGGTGCAGCTTGTCGAACAGCAGCACCCCCAGCTGTTTTGGGGAATTGATGTTGAACCGCGCCCCCGCCGCGTCGTAGATGGCCTGCTCCGTCTCCTCCATGGTGCGGCCCAGCATCTCGCCGAACTCCGCCAAAGCCTTCCTGTCCACCAGGAAGCCCGCCGTCTCCATATCCGCCAGCACCCGGCACAGGGGCAGCTCCACGTCGTAGTACAGCCGCTCCACGTTCCGCTCCGCCAGCTTGGGCCGCAGCGTCTCATGGAGGGCGCTGACGGCAGCGGTATAGCTCAGCAGCGACGCCTGGGCCTCCCCATCCTCGCCCAGCAGCGAGGTGAACGCTTCCGGCGCAAGGTGGGACGGCTTGGGCAGTTCTTCATTATAATACGCCACGAACAGCCGGGGCAGGTCGTAGCTCCCGGCGGTGGCGTCCAGCAGGTACGCCGCCAGCGCCGTGTCAAACACGAACCCCTCGGCGGGCAGTCCCTGCTCCAGCAGGGCGCGCATCATATCCTTGACATTGTGGCTCACCTTCTTGATGTCCCCGGAGAACAGCGCCGTCAGAAGATCGTGCCAGCCGCCTTTATATCGGTTTACATAAAGCTCCACCGCCAGAGAGCTGTCCTCCCCTGTCTCACAGGATACCACCAGCGCAGACAGGTCCGACAGTCCATATACGGTGACATAGTCCGCCTGCCGCCACAGCGCCAGACATTCCTCCGCCCGGTTCTCGCCGGTCAGTATCTCCACCGCAGCGGTGTACTCCCGATGCGCCTCCGCCGGATGGCCCGGCGTCAAATGATACTTGTCGATGAACCGCTGGAACTCCAGCCGCAGGAATACGTCGTACAGCTCCGGCTTGAAGGGCTTTCGCAGGGCGTCCGCCGGCTGGAACTCCAGCGGCGCGTCGGTGACGATGGTGGCCATCCAATAGCTGTGACGGGCGGCGGCCTCGCCGTCCCTGAGCTTGGCCAGCATACCGGCCCGCAGATCCACGCTGTCGATGTGGGCATATACCGCGTCGATGCTGCCATAGGTCTGTATCAGCGTCATGGCCGTCTTTTCGCCGATGCCCGGCACACCGGAGATGTTGTCCGAGGCGTCGCCCATCAGGGCCTTCAGGTCGATCATATGGATGGGGTCGAAGCCATAGGCCTCCCGGAACGTCTCCGGCGTCATGTCCTTGTAGGACTCCCGCCCCGGCATCCCGGTGGCCAGCTTCACCCGGGTATGGTCGGTGATGAGCTGTAAGCTGTCCTTATCGCCGGTGACGATGACGCAGTCCCAGCCGTCGGCCTCGCACCGGCGGCTGATGGTGCCGATCAGGTCGTCGGCCTCATAGCCCGCCAGCTCGTAGCGGGGGATGGCCATGGCGTCCAGCACGTCCTTCAGCGGTGGAAACTGCATGGCCAGCTCCTCGTCCATAGGCTTGCGCTTGGCCTTGTAGGCCTCGTCCGCCTTGTGACGGAACGTAGGCTCGCGGCGGTCGAAGGTGACGCACAGCGCGTCGGGCTTTTCCTCGTCCGTCAGCCGCTGGAGGGTGGTGAGGAAACCGAAAATGGCGTTGGTCTGCAAGCCCTGACTGGTGCTCAGGGGACGAACGCCGTGGTAGGCGCGGTTGATGAGGCTGTTGCCGTCCAGTACCATGAGTTTCATAAAAGCGCCTCCTGCTTTTCTCAAAATGACGTAATAGATGTATTATACGCCGTTTTCCGCCGTAAGACAACAGTTTCTCTTGACACCCGCCGGATTTGTGGTAGACTGTGTCGGAATGTGAATTTTTTGCAGGGAGGTATGCCCTATGCTCCAATCGTTTCTCACCGTGGGCCATCAGATCATCACGCTGTACCTGCTGATGGTGGTGGGCTTCGTGCTGGGAAAGGCAAAGCTGCTGGATGACCGCGGCTCTGTGGCCCTGAGCACGCTGGTGATGTACGTGGTGTCGCCCTGTATGCTGATGGTGGCGTTCCAGCGCCCGCTGGAGCGGGAGACACTCCGCGCCTTCGGCATCGTGGCGCTGGTGGCGCTGGTGCTGCACATGATCTTCATCGCCGCGTCGTACCTCTTCGTCCGCGACGAAAGCCTCCCCCGGCAGCGCGCCCTGCGCTTCGCCACGGTGTTCTCCAACTCCGGATTTATGGGCTATCCCCTGATGGCGGCGCTGTTGGGCAGCATCGGCGTGTTCTACGGCTCTGCCTACACCATCGTGTTCACCGTGCTGAGCTGGACCTGGGGCGTATACATCCTCACCGGTGACCGACGGAAGCTGAAGCTGCGGCCGCTGCTGCTGAACCCCGGTGTCATCAGCATCGCACTGGCCATGCTCCTGTATCTGCTCCAGATTGAGCTGCCTCAGCTCCTGATCACGCCCATCGGCTACCTGGCTGACCTGAACACCCCCGTCCCCATGGTGGTAGTGGGCTATCAGCTCAGCCACGCCGACTTCCGTGCGGCCCTGCAGGGCAAGTCCTCCTGGGTGACCATGGGCCTCCGTCTGGTGGCGTTGCCTCTGGCGTCCCTTGGCATCTGCCTGCTGCTGGGCGTGCCCCACGATCTGACGCTGGTGCTGCTCATCGCGGCCAGTGCTCCTCCGGCGGCGCTGCTGAGTATGTTTTCCGCCAAGTTCGGCTGCGACACGGCGCTGTCCTCATCGGTGGTGTCGGTGCAGACCGCCTTCTCCGCCCTGACCATGCCGGTAATGGTGGGTCTGGCAAACGCGCTGGGATAAAGCATGATGTAATGAGAGAAGGACGCCCGGAGGGCGTCCTTCTCTCATTACATCAGCGTGTCAATAAACCCAAACCTTTTGCTGAAAATCTGCGAAAAATGCAGGAATTATGTATTATTATGTATTTTGGAAGCGGATTGCCGCGACCAGTCTGCGGACTGGCGCGCAATAACAGGCTTTTTTGACAGTCTGATGTAATGGCAGAACGGCGGCAGCGCGAAGCAGTGCTGCTCCAGCATGGCCTCCATGCCCCGCAGGGCACGGTTGATCTCAGAGCGCTTCATGGGTATATCTCCCATCAGACGGAAATACGACGCACACCGCTATTTTCTTTCATAAACATCAACGCCTCATCATGGGAGATGGGCGGCTCCAGCTTGGCGGTGATCTCCATGCGGAGATACCCCTCCTCCCGGGTCAGGCTGCTCTCCGTCACCTGTCCCCGGTGCTTTTTCAGCAGCTCGTCAAACTTGTCCTGCATCTCCTGGGTGTCCGCCATCTCCACCAGGATCTCCTGGGTGGTCAGCGCGTCCGCCCCCACAGGGAAGCGGTGCAGGATGATCTGTATGGCCACCAGGACAGCAGCCTCGATGAACCCCACCCAGTACATACCCGCGCCGATGGCCATACCCACGGCTGCCGTGCCCCACATACCGGCGGCAGTGGTCAGCCCGCGGATGGAGTTGCCGTTTTTGAAGATAACACCCGCGCCCAGGAACGAAATGCCGCTGACCACCTGGGCCGCGATGCGGGCCGGGTCAGCGCCCCGGATACCGCTGATGTCCACCAGGTCCATAAAGGCGTACTTGGACAGAATCATGAACAAAGCGGAGGTGCAGGCGATGATGCAGTGGGTGCGGACGCCCGCCTCCTTCTGCCGCTTGCTGCGCTCCAGACCCACCAGTGCGCCCAGCGCGGCGGACAGCAGCAGGCGGACAAAGAATTCAAGGTTGTCGAACAGCGTCAGCGTGCTCTCCGGCAGATATTGACTGAGTCCTGCAAGCATAGCGGCCGCTCCTTTCTCCCTCTGTTTTAGTGTATGTATTGTACCACGCTTTTTTCAGATTGCAAGTGCTATTTCCCTACCATCGATTGGTCAACTCGGAATCCGTCTCCATAAGCAAAAACAGGAAGCACCCTCCCGGGTGCTTCCCTTTTTGCTTATTTGCTTCTCTTTTTCGCGGCCTTCCGCTGGATGCACTTCACCAGCTCCACGATGGGGATGACCAAGATCGCCAAGCCCATGGCCACGCCGTACTCGGCCCAGCTCACCGGGGTAAATCCAAAGGCATTGGCCACCACCGGCACCTCCAGCACCACCGTGGTCAGGACCAGCGAGCCGACCATCGCGCCCCACAGCACCTTGTTGTGGCTTGGCAGCGAGAACACGCTCTTGCGCTGGGAGCGCATATTGAAGCTGTGGAAGATCTCGCACATACTCATGGTCAAAAACGCCATGGTCATGCCGTCGTCGGACACGCCCTTGGGCATCTCGAAATAGCCCACCTCCATGCAGTGTCCGATGATATAGGAGGTCATGGTGATGATCGTGATCAGCACGCCCTGATACAGGATGTCAAAGCCCAATCCGCCGGCGAAAATGCCGTCCTTGCTGTCACGGGGAGGCCGGGTCATGGTGTCCGGCTCTTCCTTCTCCAATCCCAGCGCCAGCGCCGGGAAGCAGTCGGTGATCAGGTTGATGAACAGCAGGTGCACCGGGTTCAGCAGCGTGAAGCCCAGCAGCGTGGCAAAGAACACGCCCAGCACCTCGCTCATGTTGCTGGCCAGCAGGAACTGGATGGCCTTGCGGATGTTGTCGTAGATGCGCCGTCCCTCGCCCACGGCGGAGACGATGGTGGCGAAGTTATCATCGCTGAGCACCATGTCCGCCACGTTCTTCGTCACGTCCGTGCCGGTGATGCCCATGCCCACGCCGATGTCGGCGGACTTGATGGACGGCGCGTCGTTGACGCCGTCGCCGGTCATGGCGGTCACAGCGCCCTTTCGCCGCCAGGCGGACACGATGCGCACCTTATGCTCCGGCTGCACCCGGGCGTACACACTGTACTTCTCCACCGCCCGGTCCAGCTCCTCGTCGCTCATGCCGTCCAGCGCGCTGCCGGTGATGGCCTGGTCGGCGCTGTCGATGATGCCCAGCTCCCTGCCGATGGCCACGGCGGTGTCCTTGTGGTCGCCGGTGATCATCACAGGCCGGATACCGGCAGCCCGGCACTCCGCCACGGCCGCCTTCACCTCAGGCCGCACCGGGTCGATCATGCCCGCCAGGCCGATGAAGCACAGCTCCTGCTCCAGATCCTCCGGCTCCTGCCGGTCGGGCAGCGCGTCATACAGCCGCTCCGCCGCCGCCAGCACACGCAGCGCCTTGTCGGCCATTGCCTTGTTCTCCGCCAAAATGGCGCTGCGCTTCTCCTCCGTCATGGGCAGCACCGCGCCGCCCTCCGTATAGCTCACACACCGGCGCAGCACCTCGTCCGGCGCACCCTTGGTGTACTGGATGAACCCGGTGTCCATACGGTGGATGGTGGACATCATCTTCCGCCCGGAGTCAAAGGGTGCTTCGCCGCACCGGGGCTGCTTCTCCTCCAAACGCGCCTTCTCCAGCCCATTGGCGGCGGCAAAGTTCACCAGCGCCGCCTCCGTAGGCTCGCCCACCGCCTTACCGTCCTCCAGCACGGCGTCGCTGCACAGGGCCATGGCCGTGGCCAGCAGCTCCGTCGGGCCGGTGTGCTCCACCACCGTCATCTTGTTCTGGGTCAGCGTGCCGGTCTTATCCGAGCAGATGACCTGGGTGCAGCCCAGCGTCTCCACAGCCGTCAGCCGGCGGATCACCGCATGGTGCTTGCTCATGTTGGTCACACCGATGCTCAGCACCACCGTCACCACCGTGGCCAACCCCTCCGGGATGGCCGCCACCGCCAGGGACACCGCCACCATGAACGTGCTCAGCACCGTCTCCAGTGTGAACTCCCCGGCCACCACCAGGTCAAAGATAAAGATGAACACGCAGATGCCCAGCACCAGCTTGCTCATGGTCTTGCCCAGCTCGTTCAGCTTCCGCTGCAGAGGGGTCTGCTCCTGCTCCGTTTGGGCCAGCACGTCGGCGATCTTGCCCATCTCCGTGTCCATACCGGTGGCGGTGATCACCGCCTTGCCCCGTCCATAGACCACCGTGCTGCCCATATAGCACATATTCTTCCGGTCACCCAGGGGGATGGAGTCGCCGGTCAGCAGCTCCACCGCCTTGTTCACCGGCACGCTCTCGCCTGTCAGCGCCGCCTCTTCGATCTTCAGCGACGCGCTCTCCAGCAGCCGCCCGTCGGCGGGCACGGCGTCGCCGGCCTCCAGCACCACCACATCGCCGGGCACGAGCTGGCTGCTCTCCACCACGATCTGATGGCCGCCCCGCAGCACCTTGCACTTGGCGGCGGTCATGGTCTGCAACGCCTCGATGGCGGCCTCCGCCTTGCTCTCCTGCACCACGCCCAGCACCGCGTTCAGCAGCACCACGATGAGGATGATGAACACCTCCGTGAAGCTCTCGCCGCTGAGGGCGTTGGTCACGGCGGATACCGCAGCCGCTGCCATCAAAATCAGCAGCATAGGGTCCTTCAGCTGCGCCAGAAACCGCTGGAACACGGAGGGCTTCTCCGCCTCCTTCAGCTTATTCGGCCCATGCTGCCGCAGCCGCTCCGCCGCCTGTTCCTCCGTCAAGCCGGTGGGACAGGACTGGAGTGACTCCAGCACCTCCTGCGGGCTGTGGGTATACTCTCTGTCCATAATGACCTACTCCTTTTCGTTTCTCGTCCTGTATGTTCTCCGCCCTGTGCAGCAAAAAACTCATGCACAGGGCAGTCTGTGCATGAGTCTCATTCTTTCAGGACACATCGGGCGCTGACGCGCCGGGATGACGGTGTGTCTCGCCGCGCCAGAGGCACTGCGGAATTACTCCCTCATTCATTAGGCAATATTTTACCCACCCCGGCGTCGGTTGTCAAGCGGCAACACGTCCTTATTTACAAAAACTTTTCACTTTTCGGTTTGGGCCGCGCACAGCCTGTCGAAATACTTATAAAACGGCATCAGCGCCTCAAAGCCCTCGATCATGTCCCGGGCCAGCTCCGGGGAGAAGATCCGCTCGTCCGGCGGCAGCTCATGCTGCAAATTCACCGACTTCTTCTGATACCAGGGCCGCAGCAGCGCGCTGACCTCCCCACGGCTTCTGGCATACTCCGGCCCAACCAGCACAAAATGTTCCTGCCGGTTGAACCGCCGCACCAGCCTGGCCAATTCCTCCGGCTTCTCGTCGATGCCCTTGCGGTACGCCTCCATCAGCGACGCCTTTGGCGACCAGAACCCCATGCCGTAGCTGTAATAATCCGGCGCGATCTCAAAGTAAAACGTAGGCCTCCCCGTCCAGTCCTCGTCCCCGGTGCGGATGCAGAACCACAGATGATCCTTGTACGGCCCTTGTCCGTGCAGCCGCCGGGCGTCCCGGTAGATACGGGACATCTTCAGCAGGAACGGTTCTTTCGGGTACTTCTCGTGCAGCGCCTCATATACCTGCTCCCCCAACTCCCGGGTGGGCCGCAGCAGATGCGCCTGATAGTCCTCCTTGTGGGCCATGAACCAGCCCCGCTCGTTGTTGAACCGTATGCCCCACAGAAAGTCCAGCGTCTCCTGGGTGTATCCCTCAAATGCCATGTCAGCACACTCCTTTCACCGGGATGATAGCACAGTCCGTCCCGTTTGTCCACCCACGGAAAAGGGGTGCGCTGCGCGCACCCCTTCCCCTTTCTCTATTTCCTTCTCTCCCGGAGTATAAAGCGTACTTTACTGGGCGCTCCTGGCCGCCTCACGGCCGGCACGGAACGCCTTCAGGTTCAGCTCCTTGACCTTGGCCGGCACGGTCTCCGCCACGATCTCCTCCCAGTCGATCTCCGGGCAGCCCAGGCTGTCGCACATAGCGCCGAACAGCACCACGTTCATGCACTTGGGGTTGCCCAGTCCGATGGCAATGTCGCTGGCGGGCACGGCGATGGTCTTGAAGTTCTTCTGCATGGCCTCGATGCAGCCCTCGGGATAGGCCTCCGCGCCGGAGGCGATGGTGGTGGACTTGATGGCATAGTCATTGATGACGGCCACGCCGTTGGGGTTCAGGAACTCCGCATAGCGGACGGCCTCCATCTTCTCCAGCGCCACCATGATGTCGGCCTCGCCCTTGCCGAACACAGGTCCGTAGACCTTCTTGCCCCAGCGGACCTGGGTGGACACGCTGCCGCCGCGCTGGGCCATGCCGTGGACCTCGCTCTGCTTCACGTCATAGCCGGCCTTCATAAAGCCGTTGGACATGATCTTGGAGATCAGGATGGCGCCCTGACCGCCGACGCCGACCAACAGGCAGCTTTTCACATCGTTCATGTTACTTCTCCTCCTTTTCGATAGCACCAAACGGGCAGGCCTGGGCGCACACGGTGCAGCCCACGCACTGGGTACGGTCGATGACCGCCTTGCCGTTCTCCATGGAGATGGCGGGGCAGCCCACCTTCAGGCAGCTCTTGCAGCTCTTGCACTTGTCGGCGTTGACCACGCACATACCCAACTCCTGCTTGATGCGCTTGATCAGCAGGCAGGGACGGCGGGTAACGATGGCGGGGTGCTTGCCCTCGTTCAGGGCGGCCACCGCCTCGTCCACGGTCTTCTTCATGGCCGCCAGATCCTGGGGATCGACGGTGAAGATGGGCGCGTAGCCATAGGCCTCGAACACCTTCTCCACGCTGATCATGGGAGCGGGCTCGCCCATCAGCGTAAAGCCCGTGCCGGGGTTCTCCTGGTGGCCGGTCATGCCGGTGATGCGGTTATCCAGCACGCAGGGGATCATCCGACCGTTGTTGTAGATGATCTCGGCCGCGCCGGTCATGCCGCTGTGGAAGAACGTGGAGTCGCCCATGACGCCGAACACCACCTTGTCGGTGACGCCCTCGCGCTGGAAGGACTTGGCCATGCCCATACCGGCGGAGAAGCCGCCGCCCATGCAGATGCACACGTCCATGCAGTTCAGGGGAGGCGCAAAGCCCAGGGTGTAGCAGCCGATGTCGCCGGTGACCACATAGTTCTTGTTCTTGGACAGGGTGTAGAAGAAGCCTCTGTGGGGGCAGCCGGGGCACAGTGCCGGGGGACGCTTGGCCACCTGCACATCGGTGATGGTCTTGTACTCCGGCTTGATGCCCAGCACGCGCTCCCGCACCAGCTCGGTGTTCAGCTCATACAGCTTGCCGGTCAGCTCCTTGCCGACGCACTCAATACCGGCGGCCTTGATCTCGTCCTCCATGAACGGGTCAAGCTCCTCGATAACGTACAGCTTCTCCACCTTCCCGGCGAAGTCGCGGATCAGCTCCATGGGCAGGGGGTAGGTCAGGCCCAGCTTCAGGAAAGACGTGCCCTCAGGGAACACCTCCTTGGCGTACTGATAGCTGATGGACGCGGTGATCACGCCCACCTTGCCGTCGCCCAGCTCCATCTTGTTCAGGCCGTTCTCCACGGCGCGGGTGCAGCCGTACTCCGCCAGCTTCACCAGCCGCTCCTCCACGATGGGGTGGTTCAGATAGGCGTTGGCGGGGGCGCAGATGTACTTCCGGGTGTTCCGGGCATAGGCGGGGGCAACGTGCTCCACACGCTCGCCGAACTCCACCAGGCCCTTGCTGTGACAGACACGGGTGGTGGTGCGGTACAGCACCGGCGTGTCGAACTCCTCGGAGATCTCGCAGGCCAGCTTCACGAAGTCCTTGCACTCCTGGGCGTCGCTGGGCTCGACCATGGCGATCTTGGCAGCCCGGGCATAGTGGCGGTTGTCCTGCTCATTCTGAGAGGAGTGACAGCTGGGGTCGTCGGCGGTGACGACGATGTACGCGCCGTTCACGCCCATGTAGCCGGCGGTGAACAGGGGATCGGCGGCCACGTTCAGGCCCACCATCTTCATAGTGCAGAAGGCGCGGGAACCGGCCACGGACGCGCCGTAGGCCACCTCGGTGGCCACCTTCTCGTTGGGGGCCCACTCGCAGTACACGTCCTTGCCGTACTGGGGCAGGTTCTCCAGGATCTCCGTGCTGGGCGTTCCGGGATACGCGGAACAGACCTTGATACCGGCTTCGTAGACGCCCCGTGCGGTGGCCTCGTTACCGGACATCAGATGTTTCATAGCTTTTTCCACCTTTCTTCTCTTTTTTCCACTATTTTATGCGTTATATGTCATGCGAATTGAAAACAGATCAATACTGCGCGGCCTCCTGCTCGCCCCGGAGCACCCGCAGTGCGCCCTCCGCCAGAGAGCGCATCTCCTCCTCACCCGGCAGCCGGATGATGGGCGCGATCTTGCTCACATAGGCGCTGATGTCGTTGCAGAAGAAGTCCTCGTATGCCATGCCCGCCGTATAGACGATGGCGTCCACGTTGAAATGCAGCACCGCCGCCATCGCGCCGATGTCCTTGGCCAGCTGGTACACCAGCGCCTGATAGGCCTCCACGGCCTTGGGGTCGCCCTCCACCACCTTGGCGCAGACCACCCGGAAATCCGTCGTGCCCAAATAGGAGAACATACCGGCCCTGCGCCCGAAGGTGCGTTTAACCTCGTCCTTGGTCTTCCCGCTGAAGCAGTAGCTGATGAGCTGGTTCACCGGCAGCCCGCCGGCCCGGTCCATACCCATCGAGCCCTCGTCCTTCACGTTGCACACGTCCACCACCCGGCCATGCTCGTGAGCGCCCACGCTGACACCGCCGCCCAGATGGCACACGATCAGGTTCACATCCTCATATTTCTTGCCCAGCTCCTTGGCCGCCCTGCGCCCCACAGCCTTGTGGTTCAGCGCGTGGAACTGGCACAGACGGCGGAACTCGGCAAAGCCGGTGTAGTGGGCCACCTCCGTCATCTCGTCCACGCACACCGGGTCAACGAAGAACGCCGGGATTCCCACCATGTCGCCCAGCTTCTTGGCCAGGTACGCGCCCAGGTTGGACGGATGCTCGCCGTAGGGCGCCGTCTCCACGTCGGCCATGACCTTGTCGTTGACGGCGTACGTACCGCTGGGGATAGGCCGGTACAGACCGCCCCGCCCGCACACGGCGGCAAAGTCGCCCAGCTGATAGCCCGCCTCGCCGATGGCCTTCAGAATGGCCTCCTTGCGGTAGTCCGCCTGGTCGATGACCCTGGGGAACTGATCCAGTTCCTCTGCGGAATGGTCGATGGTGACCTTGAAAAGCTGCTCCTCGTCCTCAAACACCGCGATCTTGGTGGATGTCGCGCCGGGGTTGATGATCAGAAGTTTCATGTATTTCTCCTTCCCGTCGTTCCCGCAAAGGGGTCGGTCGTTAAATATTTCACCGAACGGCTCAGTGAACTATTTTAATTATGGCACTCACCGCCCCCGATGTCAACGCTGATTTGCATTTTGCCGTCAAAGTTGGCACATCGCACAAAAAACGGCCGTACCCGCTGTTGAAAACACCGTTCACCCCCTCTAACTCCCTCTTTCCGCACGTCAAAAAGCGGCCCAGTGTTTCCACCGGGCCGCCCTGCTGCCATACTACATATTATTCCGCCTGCTTCCATCCTGCCAGCAGCGCCGCCGCCATCCGCCGCCCCCGGCGCGGCAGGTCGAACGCGCCCTCGTAAATGCGCCATTCCAGCAGCATTCCCCGGTGCAGCGCCACCAGATCCGCCACCAGCTCCTCCCGGTCGCGGCTGTGGTGTACCGAGCCCTCCTCCCGGCAGCCATCCACCAGCTCCCGCAGCACCCGGAAGTACACGCGCTTCTCGTTGTCCCGCAGAATCGCCTGCTCCGGATACTTGATCCCGTGGATGAAGCTGCGGTACAGCGACGGATCGTTGGCGCTGATCACCAGCGCCTGTCCTACGAAATCCAGCAGCTTGTCGTACCAGCTGTTGGCCTCGTCCGCCATATATCCCGCCTCCAGCACCCGGTACTGGGCGTCCACGCTGTCCGTCACCTGGATGACCAGCTCATCCTTGCTTTTGAAATAATGATAGATGTTGCCCACGGAGCATCCCGCCGCCTGGGCGATCTGCTCCACAGACACCGCCTCAAAGCTCTCCTTGTCAAATAAGTCCAGTGCTACGGCCTGTATCCTCGAACGCATCTCCAGCGCCTGCCGCTGCCGTGCCGTTAATTGCTTCTCCATAAAAACCTCTCTGTCCGCCGGATTTTTCCTTATCATATCAATTTTCCACCGTCAGGTCAAGGCGTGAAAACGGCTCTTTCAAAAAGCTGAAAAAATATTCCAAAAAGGGGTTGACAATTCGCCCCCGACATACTATAATTCCATTTGTTCGACGCGCGAGTGGTGGAATTGGCAGACTCGCTAGATTCAGGTTCTAGTGTCCACTACGGACGTGCGGGTTCAAGTCCCGCCTCGCGCACCAGTAAAAATCCTTGAAACCGCAACGGTTTCAAGGATTTTTCTTTTGCCTTGAAGCCATTTTAGCCTTACAGTTAGCCTTATTCTTGCGGCAGACTCTCGATGAACCGTTGCATACGGTCAGCACTATTGCGTCTCATTTGTTCCGTCACATGACCGTAAACATCCAACGTAAATGCTGCTGTGTGATGCCCCAGATTTTCCTGCACGGTCTTGATGTCATCGCCGCTTTGTAAAGAGGCAACTGCATAGGAGTGACGCAGATCGTGAAAACGCGCAGAGGGAAAACCTGCCTGTCCCGCCAACTTCTTAAAGTGGAGGTAAACGGTTTGTGCTGAAAGGTGATGTCCCATTTCATTTGTGAACACAAGTCCGCTATTTTCCCACGCCTCTCCCGCAAGCCGCTTTTGGCTCTCTTGTAAGCACCGCTGCTTTTTCAAAAGGTCAACCACGAAGGGAGCTGCCGTGATTTGGCGGCTCTTTCCGTTTTTAGTGGTAACAAGGTGATATTCGCCCTTTCCGCGCCGTTCTTTTTGTAACTGCTTGTTTACAACGATCACACCGCGTTCAAGGTCAACGCAATCCCACAGCAGTCCCAGCACCTCGCCCTCCCGCAGACCGGTGAAGAGTGTGAACACATAGATGGTTTCATAGCGGTGTCCACGGGCTACTTTCAGAAATCGGGCGATTGCTTCATTATCCAGCGGATGAATGTCTTTGCGAACAGCTCGAGGCAAATCACAGGGGTCGGCTGGATTTGTGCGGATATGCCCCAGCTTTACAGCCTGCTGCAACGCTTTATGAAAAACTCCGTGGATATTGCGAACGCTTTTCGCAGACAGTGGTTTTCTGTCTCCACACTCTACCTGCAAAGAGTTATAAAACCGCTGCACATCCTGCGTTTTCAAGGCGTCCAGCTTCATTGCAGCAAAAGCGGGCTTTAGATGGTTTTCCACCGTTGTTTTATAGCTGTCCACAGTTCTTGGCTTGACCGACGCCAGATAGTCCTGTGTCCAGATGTCCAGCCATTCTCCAACCGTCAGCTTGCAGGGGGCTTTGTAGGTGCCATCGTCCAGCGACGCCGTGATTTGGCGCAGCTTCTGTGCCACTTCCTTCTGCGTCTTTCCGGTGATGCTGCGCTGGATCTGCTTGCCTGTGCCGGGGTCGAAGCCCTCCGTGTAGCGGCCCTGCCAGTAGGTA
>USGS01000033.1 GCA_900554275.1 uncultured Eubacteriales bacterium | reverse complement strand
GGCAGATGCAGCTTCTCAGCGATCTGGGGGCCGACCTGTGCGGTATCGCCGTCGATGGCCTGACGGCCGGCAAGGATGACGTCATCCTTCTCGATGCCGTAGGTGTCGATGGCAGCGGCGATGATCTGGGAGGTAGCGTAGGTATCGGAACCGCCGAACTCACGAGCGGTGACCAGCACGCCCTCGTCCACGCCCATGGCCATCAGCTCACGCAGCATGCCCTCTGCGGGAGGAGGACCCATGGTGAACGCCACGACCTTGCAGCCCAGCTCGTCCTTCAGAGCCAGAGCGGCCTCAACGGCGTTCATGTCATCGGGGTTGATGATGGTCTGCATGGACGCACGGTCCAGGGTGCCATCGGGGTTCACGGCCACCTTACCGGAGGTATCGGGAACCTGCTTAACAGTGACGATGATTTTCATTTTACCTTTTACCTCCTCAATTACTTAACGCCCAGATTGCTGGCGATGACCATGCGCTGGACCTCGGAAGTGCCCTCGTAGATCTCGGTGATCTTGGCATCGCGCATCATGCGCTCCACAGGATACTCACGGGTGTAACCGTAACCACCGAACAGCTGAACGGCGCGGCGGGTCACATCGGAAGCGGCCTCGGCGGCGAACAGCTTGGCCATGGCAGCATCCATGGAGTATGGCTCGTGGTTCTGCTTCTTCATAGCAGCAGCGTAAACCACGTACTGAGCGGCCTGCATACGGGTATGCATATCGGCCAGCTGGAACTGGGTGTTCTGGAACTGGGAGATGCGCTTACCGAACTGTACGCGCTCCTTGGTGTACTTGATGGCTTCCTCAACGGCGCCCTCGCCCAGACCCAGAGCCTGAGAAGCGATACCGATACGGCCGCCGTCCAGCGTCTTCATGGCGATCTTGAAGCCCTCGCCCTTCTTGCCCAGCATACGATCCTTGGGGATCACGCAATCCTCGAAGATCAGATCGCAGGTGGAGCTGCCGCGGATACCCATCTTCTTCTCGTGCTTGCCCTGAGAGAAGCCCTTGTCGTCCTTCTCGACGATGAAAGCGGAGATCTCCTTCATGGTGCGGCCACGCTTGTCGGTGGTCTTGCCGGTGACGGCGATGATGACAAAGGTATCAGCCACGTTGCCGTTGGTGATGAAGCACTTGGAGCCGTTCAGGATGTAGTTCTCGCCGGACTCATCCAGCACAGCGGTGGTCTGCTGACCCTGGGCGTCGGTACCGGCGCCGGGCTCGGTCAGACCGAAAGCACCGATCTTCTTGCCGGAGCACAGGTCGGGCAGATACTTCATCTTCTGCTCCTCGGTGCCGTTCTCAAAGATGGGGGCGGCGCACAGGGAGGTGTGGGCGGAAACGATAACAGCGGTGGTGCCGCAGACCTTAGCCAGCTCCTCCACGCACATTGCATAGGACAGCACGTCGGCGCCAGCGCCGCCGTACTCCTTGGGGAAGTAAATGCCCATCATACCCAGCTTCGCCATCTTCTCGACGGTTTCCATGGGGAAGCGCTCTTCCTCGTCGATCTCAGCGGCCAGGGGCTTTACTTCGTTCTCTGCAAATTCGCGGTACATCTTGCGAACGAGCAGCTGTTCCTTAGTCAGATGGAAATCCATACTCTTTTCTCCTTTACAGATTTACTTTTTGTAGTTGAAGAAGCCCTCGCCGGACTTGATGCCCAA
Source organism: uncultured Eubacteriales bacterium (assembly GCA_900554275.1). Taxonomy (GTDB): domain Bacteria; phylum Bacillota; class Clostridia; order Oscillospirales; family Oscillospiraceae; genus Vescimonas. Next base: position 15,769 of record USGS01000033.1, on the reverse strand, counting down.
CTTGCCGGCACGAACCATCTTCCGGATCAGCACGTTTGCGCGATACTTGCTATCGTGGGTCTCGTTGAACAGCACGTCCATAATGTTCAGCACCACGTCCCAGCCGATCAGGTCGCCCAGATGCAGGGGGCCCATGGGGTGGTTGCAGCCCAGCTGCATAGCAATATCAATATCTTCCGCAGAGGCAACGCCTTCCTGCAGAACGCAAACGCCTTCATTGCAATAGGGAATCAGGATCTTGTTGACCACAAAGCCGGGGGCCTCGTTGACCACCACGGGGGTCTTGCCGATCTCAGTGGACAGGTTCTTGATGTAGTCCACCAGCTCAGCGGGGGTGTTGCCGCCGGCAATGACCTCCACCAGCTTCATAGCGGGCACGGGATTGAAGAAGTGCATACCGATCAGGTGATGCTTCAACCCCTGGCCCATCTCAGTGATGGACAGAGATGAGGTATTGGAGGCAAAGATGGTCTCGTCCTTGCACAGAGCGTCCAGACGGCCCAGCAGCTCCTTCTTGACAGCCATGTTCTCAGCGACGCACTCGATGACCAGATCGGCATCGGCGGCAGCCTCAACCTCCTCCACCAGAACGCGGCTCATGATGTCGTCCGCGGCTTCCTGGGTCATCTTGCCCTTGGCGACCTTCTTGTTCAGAGAGGCGGCCAGCTTATCCTTATGGCGCTGTGCGCTGGCGGTGCTGGAAGCATACATGAGGGCGGTGTGGCCCTTCGCTGCGAAAACCTGGGCAATGCCGCTGCCCATCGTACCTGCGCCGAATACTGCTACTTTCATTTTAGTTCCTCCTAATTAGTATTTTAATGAGTTGGACACTTAATCATCAGGCTGACGCCTGTTAATTAACTTACTTGTTCTGATAGGGCTCGTGCTTGCGCTTTTCCAGGAAGGCGGACATACCCTCGATCTGATCGGCGGTCTTGAAGCAGCTGCCGAACAGCTTCTCCTCGATGACCACGGCGTCGTCCATCTCGACCTCCAGGCCCTCGTTGATGGCCTTCTTGCAGGCGCGGACGGCGATGGGGGCATTCTTGGCGATGGTCTCGGCCATCTTCTCCGCGGCGGGCATCAGCTCGTCCAGAGGATACACGGCGTTGACCAGCCCAATGCGGTAGGCCTCGTCGGCCTTGATATTCTTAGCGGTGTAGATCAGCTGCTTAGCCATGCCAGGGCCGACCAAACGTGCCAGACGCTGCGTGCCGCCGAAGCCGGGGGTAATGCCCAGACCCGCCTCGGGCTGGCCGAACACGGCGGTATCGGCGCAGATGCGGATGTCGCAGCTCATGCTCAGCTCGCAGCCGCCGCCCAGCGCGAAGCCGTTGACTGCGGCGATGGTGGGGATGGGCAGCGTCTCCAGCTTGCGGAACACATCGTTGCCGTGCTTGCCGAAGGCTTCGCCCTCCTCCGGGGTCAGGGTGCTCATCTCGCCGATGTCAGCGCCGGCCACAAAGGCCTTCTCGCCGCTGCCGGTGATGACCAGGGCGCGGATGTCCGCGTCGGCGGAGACGGTCTGCACCAGCTCGTCCAAATCGGACAGCACTTCGGAATTCAGGGCGTTCAGCGCCTTGGGCCGGTTGATGGTCGCCACGGCGTAGAGGCCCTTCTTCTCCAGCAGGATATTGGTCATATCTACTCCTCCTTACGTTTCCTTTCTGCCGGCGGAGACGGTCGCGCCCCCTCCGGGCCGCACAAGCGGCAGTACTCCCGCCCGCCCCAAAGGGACGGGCGGATATACTCCTCCTCATACATCTGATATTATAGATGCACGTTAGAAAATTATCAAGCCCAACCGTGCCGCTTTTCGCTTTTTTAGCGGTTTTCACAAAAGTTGACGCCTTATTTTGCGCACTTTTTCGGGTGGCTCTCCCCACCGGGCCGGCTTTTCGCCCGCCGCCGGCGCAGAAACGTGAAAATGATGCTTGTCACCGGGGCAGAGATACGGTATGATGGGATATATTTGTGTGCTTGCGAGGTCAAAACTTATGCGGATGCGAAAGAAGAAAAACCTGACGCCGCGGATGGAAGCCTGCGGCGCTTACCTGATACGCGACCCCTTCTCCCTGCGGGGCAGGTGGCGCGAACTGATGCCCCAGGCGTCGTCCCTGCGGGTGGAGCTGGGCTGCGGTAAGGGCGGGTTCACCGCCAAGACCGCCGCCGCCGAGCCGGACGTGCTGCTCATCGCCGTGGAGAAAGTGCCCGACGCCATGGTGGTGGCCATGGAACGGGCGAAGAACGACGATCTGAAAAACGTCTGGTTTGTGGATGGCGACGCGGCGCTGCTTCCGGATATGTTCGCCCCCGGCGAGATCGACCGGCTGTATATCAACTTCTGCGACCCGTGGCCCAAGAGCAACCAGAAAAAGCGGCGTCTGACCCACGGGAACTTCCTGAAAAAGTACCGGCAGGTGCTGGCCCGGGACGGGCAGATCCACTTCAAGACGGACAACGACAAGCTGTTCGAGTGGTCGCTGGAGGAGATCCCTCAATTCGGCTTCCAGCTCTCGGAGGTCACGCGCGATCTCCATGCCGACGGCCCGGTGGGCGTGATGACGGACTACGAGAAGAAGTTCTACGACGAGGGCAAGTCCATCAACCGCTGCGTGGCCACCATGGTGGACTGGGTGGACTGGACCGACCCGGAGGAGGACGATGTCCCCTCCCCTGCTGAAACGGAATAAGCGCAAAAAAGAACCGCCCGGGGGCGGTTCTTTTTTGTGTCCGTGCGGCTGAGCATGGCCGCATCGGGTAAAGGGGTGTGGTCTATCACCACAAGGGTGGGATGGGTCAGTTCAGTGTAAAGCTGCTGGGCTTAGCGCCGTCCTTTGTCACGCACTGATTTCTGTTGGTAACATTGACCGTGTTATCGCTGGATGTAACATTTTTGTAGTTAGCTTCATTCCAGCAGAGGTAAGCGGCAGTAATGGTGTTTTTATTGATAATGATGCTGTCAGCAGCACAGCCGTTGTAGATGTGAAGCGCATTAACATCCACATTGGAAATGGTGTTGCTCGTGACAGTGAAGGTCTTACCTCTTGTCAGCTGAATAGCAGAACCATAAGTAAAGCCATCGGTTTTGCCGGTAATGTTCTTAATGGTGTTGCCGCTGATGGTGACAGCAGCGCCCTCAGCCTCAACATTCAGGCCACGCATAAAGCTGGAAACAATATTGTTATTAAACTGAACGGCTTTCATGCTATTCGCAGGCACAGCCTGTGCAAAGAATGCATAGTCATTAGTTCCGTCGCCCTCAAATTTGCAGTTATCAACCGTTACATTGGCCGCCTGCATGATTTTCAGGCCACCCTTGAAGGTGCAGTTCTTGAAAGTCACATTTTCAGCTTTGCTGTTGAAAGAAACATATTCCGGGAAGGTAATGCCGTCATAAACAACGTTCTTTCCGCCCGAGGAAAGTGCATAGTCTCCGCCGATCTCATTTTTCAGCTCGGCATTGTTTACGCCCTTAATATAGACATTGTTTATCGCAATGCCCGGGTAGATATAACCGCCAGACAAAAGGCTGCCGCTTGTGCCAACAACACCTGCACCGTCGCCAGTACCGACACTGCCGCTGATGACCCAAGAGATCGTATCCACGGAGGTCAATTCCGCGGGGTGTCCGCCCATATTGCCGCCAGTCGTCAGAATATTCTTGCTCTCACGCCATGCCACCATAGCAGCGGTCAAAGAGTCATAGGTGCCATTCAGGCCAACGATGGTCGCGCCGGTGGGATAGGTGGCGTTCTCATCATAGTCATTGCGGGTGCTGTCGTACTCGCCCTTGGCCTGTGTGGCATAGACCGTGATGCCGATGCCGTCAATACTCAAGCCCTGGTATTCATTGCCCGCATTCTCTTTCATATGACCTTTGATGGTGAAAGGAGCGCTTTCCGCCTTAGCATCCAAAGTCTGCTCGCTCAGGTTAAAAGCCGCGTCGTTGATCGTCCAGTCGATGGCTTCGTTCAGCTTGGCATCGCCGTTGATACCGGTGATCTGCACCTTGTACTTCAGCTTCAGATTGCCGTTGTTGACCACCTTCAGTTCAGGCAGTTTGTACTCCGCACCCGGCTCCCACAGGATCTGCGTGCCTTCGGAGGGAATTGCCCCGTTCACCAGGAAGTTCAGGGTCTTGTTCTCAGCGTCAACCCAGTTGCCGGCATTGTCTTTCATCAGCAGCTGAACATCCAGCTTACCCGCCTGGATCTTGTTGACATTGGCGGTAGCGGTGTCGGTGAACCACGCAAACGTAGTGCCCACCAGCATGACCACGCACATGACCAGCGCCATGACGCTGGTCAGCAGCGCCCGTTTGGTTGCTTTGCGATTATTCATGTCTTTGTACCCCTTCTGTTAAAATTTTACAGCCAACACGCTTCATTCTTTGTGAGAGCAAAGAATGGAAAACCCCTATAGGGGTTTCGCACCGGTCTGCATTTGTGGTTTGAGTATAGCACCGCGTTTCCGGAACTGCAAGCGCGGACAGAGAAATTTTTTACATTTCGGCAGGTTGGACAATTTTTTTCGAGGAAATTGGGCGAAATGGCGAAAAATGAAGGGGTGTTCCGCGCCTGCGGGCGCGATGACCTCATCGCGCCGAACAACGACAATCCCTCCGGCGCTTCGCGCCACCTCCCTTTACACAAGGGAGGCTTTGGGAGTTCCGCGCCTGCGGGCGCGGGGAACGGATTCCCGCGCCAGTGACATCGGTCACTGGCGCGGAATGACAATGCAGGGGTCGGGGAGCGGACAGCTTCCGTCAGTTTTGATCAAAGCAATGCTCGAAGGTCTCCGCGTCCATAGTTTCGTGCTCCAGCAGGTAGGCGGCCACCGCCTCCAGCTGGGGCTTGCTCTCGGCCAGAATGGTGCGGCAGCGGTCGTAGGCGCTGTCGATGATGGCGCGGATCTCCGTGTCCATCTCGGCGGCGGTACGCTCGGAGTAGGGACGGGCGTGGCCCATGGACTTGCCGATGAACACCTCGTCAGAGCCGGTGTCGAAGGCCACGTTGCCCAGCTTTTCCGACATACCGTATGTGCCCACCATCTTACGGGCGATGGCGGTGGCGCGCTGGATGTCGCTGGACGCGCCGGTGGAGATGTCGCCCAGCATCATCTCCTCGGCGGCGCGGCCGCCCAGCAGGGAGACGATCTGCTCCGTCATGAACGACCTGGAGCGGTAGGAGCGGTCCTCCTCCGGCAGGAAGATGGTCATGCCGCCGGACTGGCCGCGGGGGACGATGGTGATCTGATGGACGGGGTCGTGGTTGGGCAGGGCGTGGATGACCACGGCGTGGCCCGCCTCGTGATAGGCGGTGAGCCTGCGCTCCTGCTCGGGAATGACGCGGCTGTGCTTCTCCGGGCCGGCGATGACCTTGATGACGGATTGCTGGATGGCGTCCTCGGTGATGAATTTCTGGCCGCGGCGGCCGGTGAGCAGCGCCGCCTCGTTCAGCAGGTTCTCCAGGTCCGCGCCGGTGAAGCCGGCGGTGGCGCGGGCCACCTTGGCCAGGTCCACGTCCTCCGCCAGGGGCTTGCCCTTGGCGTGGATGGTGAGGATGTCCTGGCGGCCCTTGATGTCGGGCAGGCCCACGAACACCTGGCGGTCGAAGCGGCCGGGGCGCAGGAGGGCCGGGTCGAGGATGTCCACGCGGTTGGTGGCGGCCAGCACCACCACGCCCTCGTTGGCGGCGAAGCCGTCCATCTCCACCAGGAGTTGGTTGAGGGTCTGCTCGCGCTCGTCGTGGCCGCCGCCCAAGCCGCTGCCGCGCTGGCGGCCCACGGCGTCGATCTCGTCGATAAAGACGATGGCGGGGGACTGCTTCTTGGCCTGCTCGAACAGGTCACGGACGCGGCTGGCGCCCACGCCCACGTACATCTCCACAAAGTCAGAGCCGGAGATGGACAGGAAGGCCACGTCCGCCTCGCCGGCCACGGCCTTGGCCAGCAGGGTCTTGCCGGTGCCCGGAGGGCCCACCAGCAGCACGCCCTTGGGAATGTGGGCGCCCAGCTGGGTGTAGCGGTCCGGGTCGCGGAGGAACTGGACGATCTCCTCCAGCTCCTCCTTCTCCTCGTCCGCGCCGGCCACGTCCTTGAAGGTGACCTTTTTCCCGTCAGAGGGGATGTCCTGGATGCGGGCCTCGCCGAAGCGGGCCATCTTGTCGTTGACAGCGCCGCCCGGGCCGCCGTTCATGCGGGTCATGATGTTCATGAGCAGGATGAAGGCGAAAAAGGCCAGCACATAGGGCAGCAGGAGCTGCAGCCAGTTGGTGGAGCTGCCGGGCTGGTAGTCGTAGCTCTCGATGATGCCCTTGTCCGCCTGCTCCACCACCAGGTCGTTGAAGTCGCTGTAGAACGTGTCGAAGCTGTAGAGCTGGCAGGTGAACATACTGCCGTCCCGGAGCTTGCCCGACAGGCGGGTGTCGTGGATGGACAGGGTCGTGACCTGCTCCTCCGTCAGGTACTGGCGCAGCTGGCTGTAGGACACGTCGCCGGCGCGGCGGGCATTGCTCATGGCGTAGCTGATCAGCACCGCCGCCACCAGAATGAGGATCAGGAGCAGGCTGCGGGATCTTCTTCGTTCGGTCATTCTTTCTTCTCCCCCTTTGATTTACGCGATCCAGCGGATACCCTGCCAGCTTTGGGCAGAGCCGATGGAGATGGCCAGGAGCGTCTCGCCCTGGACCTTTTCCAGCGGGATATACGGCTGGCTGAAGGCACGGCAGTCAAAAGAGTCGGTGCGGTTGTCGCCCATGAGGAACAGGCAGTCCTCCGGCACGTCGAACTCCGTGCGGGCGCTGATGGTGACGCCCTGCTCGGGGAGGTAGTCCTCCGCCAGCTTTTCGCCGTTGATATAGGTATAGCCGTCCTGGAAGGTGATGTGGTCGCCGGGCAGACCGATGACGCGCTTCACCAGCAGCTTGCCCAGCTCGTCGCTGTAGAACGTGACGATGTCGCCCCGGTCCGGCACAGGGTCGGACACCAGGTAGGGCAGCCGCCAGCCGATGAGCAGGGACTTGGTGGGCAGGGTGGTCTCCATCGAGCCGCTGGGGACATAGGCCAGCTGCAGGATGATGCGGAACACCACGAACACCACCGCCAGGGTGATGACCATGTAGCCGTAGTCATCCCACAGCTTGCGGGCCTTGCTCTTTTCCGGGGCGGCGGGTCGTGTCTGGTCCGGATCGCCCTGAGACGGGGTGGGGCGCTTGTCCTCCGGGTCACCGGCCAAGCGCTTGCCTCCCTTGTTTTGCATATAGTTCACTTCCTGTTCTGTATGGAAAGTCAGCCGCGCCTGCGGCATGGGGAAACGGATTCCCACGCCAGTGACATCGGTCACTGGCTCGGAATGACACCGCTGCGCGGTGTTTGGGGTGGACAGAGTCCTCCGCCCTACGAAGATGCACAAGAGGCGCGGCGGCACAGGCGTACTTTGTGTACGTTAAGCCGGCGCAGCGAAGTATCGGCGCAAGAGACGTTACTTACTATATACCTCGGGCTTCAATACGCCGATATAGGGCATATTGCGGTACTGCTGGCAGTAGTCCAGGCCGTAGCCCACCACAAACTCGTCGGGGACGACGAAGCCGGCGTAGTCGGCGGTGATGGGCTTTTCGCGGCGGGCGGGCTTATCCAGCAGGGTGGCGATGGTGATGGAGGCAGCGCCCTTGGTCATGAGGTAGTTCTTCAGGAAGGCCAGGGTGTTGCCGGAGTCCAGGATGTCCTCCACGATGATGATGTCACGGCCGCTGATGTCACGCTGGAGGTCGCGGGTGATCTGGACCACACCGGAGGACTTGGTAGCGTTCTTGTAGGAGGAGACGCCGATGAACTCCAGCTCGCTCTTGAGCTGGGCGGCGCGCACCAGGTCGGCCATGAAGATAAAGCAGCCGTTCAGCACGCCCACGAACATGGGGTTCTTATCCTTGAATGCCTCGTACAGCTGGTCGCCCATCTCCTGCACGCGGGCCTTGATCTCCTCCTCGGACAGCAGGACCTTCAGGATGTCCTGATCCATATTGCTCTTTGCCATTTCCGTTATCCTCCGTTGTTTTGTGTGATGATGATGTATATGGTGTGGCCGGCATCCGCCGGCAGGGCTTTCGTATCAGTGCCCACCTGCCAGACGGCGGCGGGGCGGTCGTCCCGGCACAGGACGGGCCAGGTGTCGCGCTGGGGCGGGGCGATGCCCCGGTCGGACAGCAGGCGCTTCAGGCTGCGCGGGCCGCGGCTGCCGGGGAGGGTCATGCGGTCGTCACGACGCCAGGGGCGGACGGTGAGCGGGCCGTCCTGCAGGGCCAGCGCGCCGGGGGCGGGGGTGCGGGTGACGGTGATATGCCACGGGCCGAAGGTGTTGCGGCCCTCTTGCAGGGGCTGGGGTTCAGGCGGCGCGGGAGGCAGGGTCAGGGACAGCGTGCCGCCGCGGCTGAGGGCCTGTGCGCCGCCGGGGAGGGACAGTGCGCCGCCGGTATGGCAGAGCTGCTCCAGCGCCCGGTAATGGGCGGCGGTGAAGTCCTTCTTTCCCACGGGCAGACGGGCCGCCAGCAATCGCAGCATACGGGGACGCAGCACCGGCGGCGCGGACAGCACTGCCTCGCAGGGGACGGACGTGCCGTCCGGCGGCAGCAGGGCGGCGGCTTCGCCGTCCAGATAGTCGTTCTCCGCGCGGAGGATATCCGCCGTATGGCAGATGTGGGCCGTCAGGGCCGGGTTGATGGTCTCCAGCTCCGGCCAGAGGGAAAGGCGCAGCCGGTTGCGGGCGTAGGACAGGTCCAGGTTCGTCTCGTCGGTGACGTAGGTCAGGCCGTGGGCGCGGATATAGCCCTCGATGGCGGCGCGGGGGGTATCCAGCAGGGGGCGGATGATGCCATCCCGCACCGGGGGGATGCCGGAAAGGCCCTGCGGGCCTGTGCCCCGCAGGAGCTGAAGCAGCACCGTCTCCGCCTGGTCCTCCCGGTGGTGGGCGGTGGCGATGAAGGCGGCATGGATGGCCGACGCGGTGCGGCGGAGGAAGTCGTAGCGGGCGCGGCGGCCCGTCTCCTCCACCGTGAGGCCCCAGGTATCGCACAGGGCGTACACGTCGGCCTTTTCCGTGTGGAAGGGCACGTCCAGCGACGCGCAGAGGGCGCGGACAAAGTCCTCGTCCCGCTGGGCGGTGGGACGCATCAGGTGGTTCAGGTGGGCGGCGGCCACCGTGAAGCCGTGGGTCTGGCCCAGGTGGTGCAGATAGTGCAGCAGGCACACGGAGTCCCGGCCGCCGGAGACGGCGCAGAGGATCGTGCCGCCGGGAGGCGGGAGCATCTGCCAGCGCGCCATCCAGGGCAATGCATTCAGGTCACTCATCTTCATCGTACCGGGTCTCCAGCGTGCCGAAGGCGGTGTACTCCGGCATCCAGCGGAGCTCCACCTTGCCTGTCTCGCCGTGGCGGTTCTTGGCGATGATGCACTCCGCCACGTTGCGCTTTTCGGTGTCGCTGTTGTAGTAGTCGTCGCGGTAGAGGAACATGACGATGTCGGCATCCTGCTCGATGGCGCCGGATTCGCGGAGGTCGGACAGCATAGGGCGCTTGTCCTCGCGCTTTTCGTTGGCACGGCTCAGCTGGCTGAGACACAGGACGGGGACTTGCAGCTCCTTGGCCATGATCTTCAGCATACGGCTGATGTCGGACACGGCCTGCTGGCGGTTCTCGCCGGAGTAGCCCTTACCGCCGGCGGAGGTCATGAGCTGGAGATAGTCGATGACCACCAGCCCCAGATTGTCGAGACGGCGGCATTTGGCGTTCATATCCGCCACGGTGAGCAGCGGGTTGTCGTCGATGCGGATGTCCATGCGGCTGAGAGCGGACGCGGCCTCGGCGATACGCTGCCAGTCGCTCTCTCGCAGGTTGCCGGTGATGAGGCGGGTGTTCTCCACCAGCCCCTCGCTGGCAATAAGGCGGGTGACCAGCTGCTCTTTGGACATTTCCAGGGAGAAGATGGCCACGGTCTTGCCGCTTTCACGGGCGGCGGAGAGGGCCACGTTCAGGGCCATACTGGTCTTACCCATGCCGGGACGGGCGGCCAGCAGTAAAAGGTCGGACTTGTTCAGGCCGTTGATCTTGTTGTCCACGGCGGAAAGACCGGTGGACAGGCCCGGCAGCGTCTGGCCGCCGGAGGCGGTGAGCTCCGCCAGGCGGCTCATCACGTCGCCCAGCACCATGCCCACGGTGACCATGCCCTGGCCGCTGCGGCCGCGGCGGATGGCGTAGATCTGCTGCTCGGCGGCCTCCAGCATATCGCCGGCAGCGCCGGTGCCCTCCTGCACCATGGCGGTGATGCCGGCGGCGGCGGAGGCCACCTGACGCATGAGGGCCTTGTCCTGCACGATGCGGACGTATTCCATGACGTTGGCGCTGGTGGGGGTGACCTCCATGAGCTGCACCAGGTAGCTGCGGGTGGCATCGGTATACAGGCCGGCCTTTTCCAGCTCGCCGGCCACGGTGACGCCGTCGATGGGCTTGGAGTAGACGAACATCTGATAGATCGTCTCGAAGATCTCGCGGTTGGTGCGGAGGTAGAAATCAGAGGCCTGCAGCTTATCCATCACGTCCTTGATGCAGTCCGCGTCGATGAGCATAGAGCCCAGCACCGCCTGCTCCGCCTGGGTGGAGTGGGGCAGCTGCATAGTCAGCAGTTGTTCGTCCGCCATATATAAGCCTCCTTTTTGTGAATACTGGAGTTCCGCGCCTGCGGGCGCGGGGATGCGGCATTTTCCCGCTTACTTCTCCTCGATGACCAGGACGTAGACCGTGCCGCTGACCTCATAGCCCAGCTTGGCCTTGACCTCGTAGCTGCCGAAGCTCTTGATGGGCTGGTCCAGCACCAGCTTCTTGCCGTCCACCGTCAGGCCGTACTGGGCCTGGAGGGCGTCGGCGATGGCCGCGCCGGTGACGGCGCCGAACAGCTTGCCGCCCTCGCCGCCCTTGGCGGCGATCTTCACCTGGCAGGCCTTCAGCTTCTCGGCGATGGCCTGGGCCTCCGCCTTGGCCTCGGCATCGGCCCTGGCCTTGGCCTTGGCCTGGAGCTTCATGGTGTTCACCGCGTCGGCGGTGGCCTCCACGGCCAGGCCCTTGGGGATGAGGAAATTGCGGGCGTAGCCCTCGGCGGCCTCGATCATCTGGCCCTTCTTGCCCTTGCCCTTTACGTCCTGCTTGAGAATGATTTTCATGGTGATATATCTCCTTTTCTGTCAGTTTTCAAAATACCGGTCGATGGCCTCCAGCAGCTTGGCGCGGGCCTCCTCCACGGTGATGTTGTCGGCCTGGCCGCCGGCGGTGGTGGAGTTGCCGCCGCCGCCCAGCGCCTCCAGAATGACTTGGACGTTGACCTCGCCCAGGGAGCGGGCGGACATATAGACGCCGTCGCCCTTTTTATAGAGGACGAAGCTGGCGCGGATGCCCTTGAGGGTCAGCAGCTCGTCGGCGGCCTTGGCGGCGGTGACGCGGTCACATTCCTCGTCCAGCGCCACCACGGCGATGTCGTCGTGGTACAGCTCCGCCTGGCGGATGATGGCATAGCGGGCGATCATGGAGTTCAGGTCGCCCTGGAACATACGCTGCACGTCCTGGGTGTCTGCGCCCAGGCGGCGGAGGTAGGCGGCGGCCTCGAAGGTACGGCCGCCGGTGCGGTTGGTGAAATTCTTGGTGTCCAGCACGATACCGGCCAGCAGCGCCTCGGCCTCGCATTTCAGCACGTCGCCGGGCTCGACCAGGTACTGCATCAGCTCCGTCACCAGCTCGCTGGCGGAGGAGGCGTAGGGCTCGTGGTAGTTCAGGGCCATCTTCTCGATGTAGCTGCTGCCCCGGCGGTGGTGGTCGATGACGGCCACCCGGTTGCAGGTCTCCAGCATCTGCTCGGACTCCACGCTCTCGGGGCGGTTGGTATCCACCACCACCAGCAGCGCGCCGGGCTGGCACTTCAAAAAGGCGTCCGGGCCGGAGATGGTGACGCCGTTGTACTCCGGCTGCTGGGCCAAACGGCGCAGGACGGGGTGAGCGGCGTTGTTCTCCGTGTCGATAACGATCTGGCAGGGCTTGCCCCGCTTGCGGGCGATGGCGCAGATGCCCGCCGCCGCGCCCAGGCAGTCCATGTCGGCGTACTTGTGGCCCATGACGTAGATCTGCCTGGCCTCGTCCATCAGCTCGCCCAGGGCGTTGGCCATGACCCGGGACTTGACCTTGGTGCGCTTTTCGGTGCTCTTGCTGCGGCCGCCGTAGAACTCGAAATTCGTTCTGTCCTTTACCACGGCCTGGTCGCCGCCGCGGCTGAGGGCCATCTCCAAAGCCAGGGAGGCGTTTTTGAACAGCTGCTCAAAGCTGTCCTCGTCGCGGCCCACGCCGATGGACAGCGTGGCGGACACGCCCTCGCCGGCCTGGACCTGACGCACCTTTTCCAGCACGGCGAACTTGCTCTCCACGAAGCCGGTGTAGTCCTTCTCCTCGAAGAGGAAGAGGTAGCGGTCACGGTCGTAGCCCAGCAGCAGTCCGCCGGAGTCCGCCGCCCAGCCGTTGAGCTGCTCCTCCAGGGCGGCCTGCAGGGCGGAGCGCTTGTTCTCCGGGCAGGCCTTGGTCAGCTCGTCGTAATTGTCGATCATGAGGATGGCCACCAGGGGCTTTGTCAGCTCCAGGGTCTGGCGCATCTCCTCCTTCTCCGTGACGTCCATCCAGTAGGTGGTGGCCAGGGTGGGCTGCTCCACGGTGTCGTCCTCCGGACGGCCCAGCGCGCCGAACACACGGTAGATGCGGTCGTTCCAGCGGAGCAGGCCGGGATACTCCTGCTTGCCCTCCAGCAGCCAGCGGTAGCTGAAATCAGGGATGACGGTGTCCACCGCCGTCTCGAAGATCCTGTCCTTCTGGGCGGTCAGGGACAGGAACATATCGTTGCACCACAGGATCTCGCTGGTGTTCACGTCAAAGACCAGCATGGGCAGGGGTGCGTAGAGCATATTACTGGAGCGGGCGGTGTCCATGCCGCCGGAGACCCGGTCCATGTACTGGCGCACGGAGGCCTGGGCCATCTTCGTGCGGCTGCGGCCCACCATGATCACCAGGATGGCTACGATGCCCTCCGCCGCCGCCAGCAGCGGCTCGAAGGGGATGGTGACAGCCACGAAGGCCACCAGGCACAGGCTGTAAAGGGCCATATTGGTGCGGAAGCCGCGGATGATCTTTTTGCTCAAAAGGCATTCCTCCTCTCGATGACAGGATACAGATAGAAATACGTCTCCAATTTAATCAACTGATTATAGCATAAAACCGGGCCGGGGACAATACGGTTTTCCACAAAAGGACGGGGAATTTTCCCGTGTCGAAAAAGGACGCGAAGTTGGGGGTATACAAATGAAACTTTCTGTGGTATACTCTTTGAAAACCGCCGGATACGGCGCGTGGTTTCTGGTTGTTTCGCGGGGCGTGCGCCCGGCGATCACATACACACAACGGGAGGCAACTCCCCGCACAACGGTTACGGACGGCGGGCGATATGCTGCGCTCACCCCATGCGATGCAGGGCAGACGGGTGAGGCAGAGCGCCTTTGTTTTGCTGCTGTCTTTTTCACCCGACGGGCCGGGCCGCATCTCGAATTTGAAAAGGAGCATCTATATCCCTATGGCAGAAAAACTGAAAATCATCCCCCTTGGCGGTCTGAACGAGATCGGCAAGAACATGACCGCCTATGAATACGGCGGTGAGATCATCGTGGTGGACTGCGGCATGGCATTCCCCGGCGATGATATGTACGGCATCGACTGCGTCATCCCCGACGTGACGTATTTAGTGAAGAACCGCACCCGGCTGCGGGGGCTGTTCATCACCCACGGACACGAGGACCACATCGGCGCGATCCCCTATGTGCTCAAGCAGATCAACCTGCCCATCTACTGCACAAGGTTCACGGCGGGGCTCATCAAGCTGAAGCTGCAGGAGCACGGGCTGGTCAGCTCCACAAGGCTCATCACCGTTGAGCCGGGGCAGACCGTGCGGGCCGGGAAATTCCAGGTGGAGTTCATCCACGTGAACCACTCCATCGCCGACTCCGTGGCCTTTGCCATCCACACGCGGATGGGGACGGTGGTCCACACCGGCGACTTCAAGATCGACTCCACGCCCATCGACGGCGAGGTCATCGACCTGGCACGGTTCGGCCAGCTGGGCCGGGAGGGCGTGCTGGCGCTGCTGGCGGACTCCACCAACGTGGAGCGGCCCGGCTATACCATGAGCGAAAAGGCGGTGGGCGCCACGTTCAAGCGGCAGTTCACCGGCTGCGACAAGCGCATCATCGTCACCACCTTCGCCAGCAACGTGCACCGCATCCAGCAGGTGCTGGACGCGGCGGCAGCCTGCGGGCGGAAGGTGGCCGTCACCGGGCGGAGCATGGAGAACATCATGAAGGTGTCCACGGAGCTGGGGTACATGAAGGTGCCGAAGAACACGCTGATGGACATCAACCGCATCAAGGGGCTGCCCCTGAGCCAGCAGGTCATCGTGACCACCGGCTCCCAGGGCGAGGAGATGAGCGCCCTGTACCGCATGGCGTTTTCCACCCACAAGCAGGTGGACATCGGCCCGGGGGACAAGGTCATCATCTCCGCCAGCGCCATCCCCGGCAACGAGGTGACGGTGGGGCGGGTGATCAACGAGCTGTTCCGCAAGGGCGCGGACGTGGTGTACGACAAGGCGGACATGCTGCACGTGTCGGGCCACGCCTGCCAGGAGGAGCTGAAGATCATCCACGCGCTGACAAAGCCCAAGTTCTTTATCCCGCTCCACGGCGAGCAGCGGATGCTGCAGATCCACAAGCGGGTGGCGGAGAGCATGGGGATGCAGCCGGGTAACATCATCGTGGCCGACAACGGCAGCGTCATCGAGCTGACCACGAAGCACATCAAGTGCGAGACCACCGTGCCCGCCGGCGAGGTGTTCGTGGACGGCGGCGGCGTGGGCGAAGTGGGCGCGGTGGTGCTGAACGACCGGAAGCTGCTGGCGGAGGATGGTATGGTGGTCATCGTGCTGCCCATGTCCAGCCACGACCATCAGCTGCTGTGCCCGCCGGAGATCGTGACAAGGGGCTTCGTGTATGTAAAGGAGTCCGAGGAGCTGCTGGGCAACCTGCGGCGGGTGGCCACGGAGACGGTGGACAGCCTGTCCGCCAAGAAGCGCCGGGACGAGGGCGACGTGTGCCGCGCCGTCAAGTCCGCTGTGTCCGGGTATCTCTACAAGACCACGAAGCGCAACCCCATGATCATCCCCATGGTGACGAAGCTGTAAAGCGTGCATATAGCGAAAGAGAACTGCCGGGAGGCGGTTCTCTTTTTTGCGATATTTGACAAATTACACCCGCGCTGCTATACTGGCCGCAAGGACGCTGCGTAAAACGGCAGGCGGTCAGCCACACCGCCCGAAAGGGGGTGAGGCCATGCGAATTACGTTACATATCGGGCCTTTCACGGTCACGATTATCGTAAAACGCAGAAACCGCCACTCTGCCAAGTGACGGTTTCTATTTGAAGCTATTCACTGATCAGGGCTGACCGCTTGTCGCAGCGTCCCCTTGTCTATTATTATAGCGGCTTTTGGCAGTTTGTCAAGTGGCGGTCAGAGGATGAAGCCGCCGTCGGCAGTGAGGACCTGGCCGGTGATGAAGGACGCCTTCCCGCTTGCCAGGAAACTGACGGCGGCGGCGATGTCCTCCGGCGTGCCGAGGCGGCCAAGGGGGGTCTCCCAGGCC
>USGS01000032.1 GCA_900554275.1 uncultured Eubacteriales bacterium | reverse complement strand
CAAAAACGTAGTTTTTGGCGGCGTTTCTTTTCCTCTTTTCTTTCGCTGCTGAAAGAAAAGAGGCCGTCGGAGACAAAAGAAGAACGTGACCCGCGCCGGGGCGCGGAACAACTCTGTCATCACTACAATTCAAATATAAGGAGAACCCATTATGAGCGAATGCACCCACGATTGCAGCTCCTGCGGCGAAAGCTGCGCGGAGCGCAAGGAAGTAAACCCCTTTGAGAAGAAGCCCCTCCACGAGGGCTGCCGCGTCCGCAAGGTCTACGGCGTGGTGTCCGGCAAGGGCGGCGTCGGCAAGTCCATGGTCACCTGTCAGCTGGCGGTGGCGCTGCGCCGGGAGGGCTACCGCACCGCCATTTTGGACGCGGACATCACCGGCCCGTCCATTCCCAAGGCCTTCGGCATCCATGGCCGGGCCGCCGGCACGTCCGACGCCATCATTCCCGTGACCACCGCCACCGGCATCCAGCTCATGTCCGTGAACCTGCTGCTGGAGCACGAGACAGACCCGGTGATCTGGCGCGGTCCGGTGATCGGCGGCGTGGTGCAGCAGTTCTGGAGCGATGTGCTGTGGGACGACGTGGACTATATGTTCGTGGATATGCCTCCCGGAACAGGGGATGTGGCGCTGAACGTGTTCCAGTCCCTGCCGGTGGACGGCGTCATCATCGTGGCCAGTCCCCAGGAGCTGGTGTCCATGGTGGTGCAGAAGGCCGTAAAGATGGCCCAGATGATGAACATCCCCATTGTGGGCCTGGTGGAGAACATGAGCTACGTCCAGTGTCCCGACTGCGGCAAGAAGCTGTATATCTTCGGTGAGGGCAAGACCGAGGAGGCGGCCAAGGAGTATCACCTGCCGCTGCTGGCCAAGATGCCCATCGACCCGGCGCTGGCCAAGCTGGTGGACGACGGCTGCATCGAGCAGCTCGAGGGCCACTGGCTGGACGGCGTGGTGGAGACCATCCTACGGACGGAGTAAGCGTGAGTAAGTGAGTATGAGAAAAGGAGACGGCGCAGGCCGTCTCCTTTTTATTCAGCTTTTCTTTTTTCCCAGGTACGCTTCCTTGATGGACTCGTCGGCCAGCAGCTCCGCGCCTGTGCCGGACTTGGTGATGTTGCCTGTCTCCAGCACATAGGCGTAGTCGGCGATCTTCAGGGCCATGTTGGCGTTCTGCTCGATCAGCAGCACCGTCACGCCCTGCTCGTTCACCGTGCGGATGATGTCGAAGATTCCCTGCACCACCAGCGGCGCAAGACCCAGTGACGGCTCATCCAGCATCAGCAGCTTGGGGCGGCTCATCAGGGCGCGGCCCACGGCCAGCATCTGCTGCTCGCCGCCGGACAGTGTACCGGCCAGCTGCCAGTGGCGTTCCTCCAGCCGGGGGAACAGCTCATAGACCCACTTGATGTCCCTCTCGATACCATCCCTGTCCTTGCGCAGGTACGCGCCGGCCTTCAGGTTTTCCAGCACCGTCAGGTTGGCGAACACGCGGCGGCCCTCCGGGGACTGGGCAATGCCCGCCTCCAGAATCTTGTTGATGGGCTTGCCCAGCAGCTCCTGCCCGTCGTAGCTGACAGAGCCGCTGTCGGCCTTCACCAGCCCGGAGATGGTGCGCAGAGTGGTGGACTTGCCCGCGCCGTTAGCGCCGATCAGCGTGACGATCTTGCCGTCAGGCACCTCCAGGCTGATGCCGCGCAGCGCCTTGATGCCGCCGTAGGAAACGTGCAGGTTCTCAATCTTCAGCATCGTCTGCCACCCCCAAATATGCGTCGATGACGCGCTCGTTGTTTTGGATCTCCTCCGGCGTGCCCCTGGCGATGAGCTTGCCGAAGTCCAGCACGTAGATGCGGTCGGCAATGCCCATGACCAGATCCATGTGGTGCTCAATGAGCAGGATCGTCTTGTGGAACTTGGTGCGGATCTCCTTGATGAACTCCGCCAGCTCCAGCGTCTCCTGCGGGTTCATACCGGCTGCCGGCTCGTCCAGCAGCAGCAGCGTGGACTCGGTGGCCAGCGCCCGGGCGATCTCCAGCCGGCGCTGCTTACCGTAGGGCAGGCTGGTGGCCAGCTCGTCCTTCACGTCCTCCAGACCCACGATCTTCAGAAGCTCCAGCACCTCCTCGCGCTGCTTGGCCTCCTCCTTGGCGTTCAGGTGGAACGCGGCGGTGAACAGATTGCTGGTGCGGCGCAGGTGCTTGGCGATGAGCACGTTGTCGAACACGGTCTGTGTCTTCCACAGGCGGATGTTCTGGAACGTGCGGGCCATGCCCCGGGCCGTGATCTTATCCGGGGTGGGCGCAAGGATGCGGTCGGTAAAGGCGTACTCGTCCCGCTCCTTCTGCGCTTCTTTCCACGTTTTCAGCGCCTCGTCGTCCAAAGTCTCCTCCGGGGCAAACTGGGCGGTATACATGGCGGGGTCTTCGCCCTTATAGGTCTTTTTCATCTTGCCGGTGGGATGATTACGCACGATGCACTCGCCGTTGAAGCTCACGCGGCCATTGGTGGGGGCGTACACGCCAGTGATGACGTTGAACGCGGTGGTCTTTCCCGCGCCGTTAGGGCCGATGAGGGCCACGATCTCGCCCTCGTTGACCTCCAGGCTCAGGTCGTCCACGGCGACCACGCCGCCGAACTGCATGGTGACATTCTCAACGGACAGAACGTTCTTGCTCATTTGGAAGCCACCTCCTTCGCCTTATCCTTCTTTCGGAACAGCTTTCCGAAGAAGTTGATGATGCCGTCCCAGGAGAACTCCCGGTCGCCCATGATGCCCTTGCGGAAGAACAGCACCACGATCATGATGACCACGGAGAACACCAGCATACGGAAGCCGCCGCGCATGAACGGGATGTTCACGCCCAGGTAGGGCATGGGGTCGTCCAGGAAGCGCAGCCACCACTCGGAGCAGGCGATATACAGGAACGAGCCGATGATCGAGCCGGTAACAGAGCCGATACCGCCGATGACCACGATGAGCAGTATCTCATAGGTCATGGTGGAGGTAAAGGTGTTGGCCTGGACGCTGAACTGGAACATGGCCAGCAGCGCGCCGCCCACACCGGCGAAGAAGGAGCTGATGAGGAACGCCTGCATCTTGTGCTTGGCCAGGTTGATGCCCATGGCCTCGGCGGCGATCTCGTCGTCGCGGATGGCCTTGAAGGCGCGGCCATAGGTGGAGTTGATGATGAGCACGATGATGGCGATGCAGATGCCGGAGACGATGAACGGGAACACCACACTGTCGAAGTTGGCGAACTTCTTCAGCAGGTTCGAGCCGTTGGTCAGCGGACCGGCCACCTTCCACTGGATGATGGCGCGCATGATCTCGGCAAAGCCCAGCGTGGCGATGGCCAGATAGTCGCTCTTCAGCTTCAGCACAGGCAGGCCGATGAGCCAGGCAAAGATCATGGGCACGATACCGGCCAGGATCAGGCCCACCACCATGGGCAGGCAGAACTGGACCACGCCGCCGTCAAAGTACTGGTACACCGAGGCACGGGAGGCCACAGGGATGGTCAGGATGGCGTAGGTGTACGCACCCAGCATCATGAAGCCCGCCTGACCCAGGGAGAACAGGCCGGTGAAGCCGTTCAGCAGGTTCAGGGACACCGCCACCAGGGAGTAGATCGCGCCCTTTTTCAGGACGGAGGCCAGCATGGAATAGTGCTGGAACTTGTCCACATACAGCAGGAAGGCCAGGCAGACGGCAGCGAGGATCAGAGACAGCAACAGATTTCTTTTCTTATTGTTCTTCATATCTCACACCTTCTCCGTCAGTTTTTCGCCGAACAGGCCGTTGGGCTTGCACAGCAGGATCACGATCAGCAGCGCGAACGTGAAGGCGTTGCTGAACACGGCGATGGTCTCGTTGGCCTTGATGAAGGACTCGCAGATACCGATGATGAACGCGCCGATGACCGCGCCGGGGATCGAGCCGATACCGCCGAACACCGCCGCCACGAACGCCTTCAGACCGGGCATAGCGCCGATCATGGGGCTGACCTGACCGTAGTTGGAGAAATACAGAATGGACGCCACAGCCGCCAGGAACGAGCCGATGACGAACGTCATGGAGATGACGGCGTTGATCTTGATGCCCATGAGCTGCGCCGTTTCAAAGTCACGGGACACGGCCCGCATGGCCATGCCGATCTTCGTCTTTTGGATGAGGATGACCAGCACCACCACCAGGGCGATGGTCAGGATGGGCGTGATGATGGTGATGCGCTTTATGTTCAGGCTGCCCACCTGGAGCACCTGGGTCAGGAAGGGGATGTCGGGATAGGCACGGGCGATACCGCCGGTGATGTAGGTGGCCAGGTTTTGCAGCAGGTAGCTGACGCCGATGGCCGAGATCATCACCGACATACGGGGCGCGGTACGCAGGGGGCTGTACGCCGCCTTTTCAATGAGCACGCCCAAGGCCACGGTGGCGATGAGCACCAGGGGGATGGCCACGGCCAGGGGCATCCAGGTGACGGCATAGACCATGAAGAAGCCAGCCATCATGAAGATGTCGCCGTGTGCGAAGTTGATCAGACGCAGTATGCCGTACACCATGGTATAACCGATGGCGATAAGGGCATACAGGCTGCCCACCGTGACGCCGGAGAGCAGTATTTGGATGTAATACGCTGCGTCATGCATAAGCAGGGTTCCCTCCTTCTGTATGATTCCTGCGCTTTCAGAAGCCGAAGCACGGCTCAGGCTTCTCAAAACGCAAGAGTCATGAAAGTTGCATTGTGAGGGGAGCAGCGCTCCCCTCACAATGGTCGTTATGCTGAGATGTGATCCGTTTCGATCAGGTCTTACTCCAGGCCGTTGAAGGTGCTGAAGTACACGATCTGGCCATCCTTGATGGTCTTGATAACGGCGTAGTTCTTGATAGCGTCGCCATTGTCATCGAACTTCAGGTCGCCGGTGATCAGGCCGGGGATCTCCAGGGTCGCCAGGGCATCGCGGATGGCAGCGCCCTCGGTGGACTGAGCAGCCTCGATAGCGCCGACGGCAGCCATGTAAGCATCATAGCCGCAGGGGGTCACGCTGGAGATAACGTCGGTCACGCCGCCGTTGTTCTCAACGCGGGCGGAGTCCTCGGCCACCCACTTGGTGAAGCCTTCCACGAAAGCCTTACCGGCCTCGTTGGAGGTATCAGCGGCATCGAAGAACGCGGAGAAGTAGATCTCGGTGGCCTTGTCGCCGGTACGCTGGGCGATGGAGATGTCATCCCAGGTGTCGCCAGCCATGATGGGGCAGGTGATGCCGGCATCGCGGGCCTGGGAGATGATCATAGCGGCGGTCTCGATGGACACAGGAGCGAAGATGCCGTCATAACCGGCGGACTTGATGGAAGCCATGATGGTGGAGAAGTCAGCCTCGCCCTTCTGGAACTCAAGGACAGTGGCCTTGCCGCCCAGGCGCTCCATCTCCTGCTGGAAGTAGTTGCCGAAGCCGGCGGAGTAGTCGTCGCCGGACTCAATGATCAGGGCGCAGTTCACGCTGCCCTTTTCCTTGTTGGCGAAGTTGGCCATCACCGCGCCCTGGAAGGGATCGATGTAGCCTACGCGGAAGTAGTAATCATTGTCCAGAGTGACCTGGGGGTTGGTGCAGGAAGTGCCGATGGCGGGGATCTGAGCATCCTTGAACAGGTCGCCGGCAGCGATGGCGCAGCCGGAGCCGTAGGTGCCGATGACCACGGACACACCCTGAGAGATCAGGGTCTGCGCGGCGGAGGGCGCCTTGTTGGCGTCGGAAGCGTTATCCGCATAGACCAGCTGCACGGAATACTCCTCGCCGTTGATGGTGACGGTGGGCTTCAGGGAGTGGGCGTACTCGACACCCAGGATCTCCTTCTTGCCGCCGCCGGCATTCTGGCCGGAGGTGGGCTCAAACACGCCAACCTTGACGACCTTGTCGCCGGAAACGTCGCCGCCCTGCTGCTGGCCATTGTCCTTGCTGCCGCAGGCAACCAGGGACAATGCCATGACTAGAGCCAGGATCATTGCCAAAAACTTTTTCATGGTATTTCCTCCTAAATTTCCCTCGGGACGGTCGCTTCTTTAACCGACCGCCCACAGAATATTCATATTTTAATGGAAAAATACTGGAAACACAATTGTAATAACCTCTAAAAATGCATAAGCAAACCGCCGGACGCAGCCGCTCCCCTTTGGCACGGCGCGGCAGTTTGTCCGCGTCATACGTACAAACGCACAGTGTGCGCGAACGATTTTCGGATATATACTTGTGGGCGCAGCGAAGTCCGTTTGCGGTTTTTCGCAAATTCCCCGCCGCCAAAGAGGGATTTTTCCGACAAAAGCGGGATATTTTGTCTCTATCCGTTTGATTTTTGTCCGCGCCGGACACACAGCTTCACCGAACGCCCTGGTGAGCGGCGGAGGCGTGCCTGTTGTTTTTCAGCGGGGGACACATTTTTCGTCAAAATAGACAACTAAAAATGTGTTTTGCCCGCTGAAACTTTGTGCAGATAGCTTTTTGCACAAAGAGGAAGCCGCCCGAAGGCGGTTTCTCTTTGTGCTCAGCGTGTCGATAAACCTATCCTGTCATTCCGAGGAGCACCCCAAGGGTACTTGCTTCGCGGCGCGAAGCGACGTGGGAATCCGCAATCTTTTAGCTGCAAATCTATGCTAAAGCGCAAAAATCATGTGTTTTGAGAACGGATTGCCACGCCAGTCTGCGGACTGGCTCGCAATGACAGGCTTTTTCGACAGCCTGTGCAAAAGGGCTTCGGCGGATGCCGAAGCCCTGTCTGCGTTTGTATTATGAGGAGATAGGAATGGAAGACTTATTTGGCAGCCTGTGCGGCCTTCTTGTTGCGGCCCAGAGCACGGATGCCCTCCACCACCAGGTCGATGGCCAGGATCACCAGCAGCACGCCGATGATGCCGCGGATGTAGCACCACACCACGCCCGTGCCGCCGGCCATGATGCCCACGACCTGCGCCTTGATGGTAAACACCAGGGAGGTCAGGGTCACGATCAGCATGAAGAACATGGGGAAGTAGAACATCTTGTTGTTGCGGCCGATCTTGCCCAGCCAGCAGCACACAGCCAGCAGGCCCAAAGCGGCCAGCAGCTGGTTGGCAGCGCCGAACAGAGCCCAGATCTTGGCATAACCGGTCAGGCCCAGGGCCACGCCGGCCACCACGGTGATACCGGTGGCGACATAGGGGTTGGTGATGACGCGCTTCCAGCCGGTCAGATCCTCGCGGGTCTTGCCGGGCTCGACGAAGAACTCGGCGAACATATAGCGGGCCAGACGGGTGGCGGTATCCACGGAGGTCAGGCAGAATGCGGACACAGCCAGGATCAGCATGGAGTACACGGCGTTGTAGCAGCCGTCGCCGAACACCTCGGAGAACATGGAGGCCAGGCCGGTGGCGAACACCACGGTAGGCGTGGTGGTCGTGCCGTCAGCATAGGAGACCCAGATGTAACCGACAGCGCAGACGGAGATCAGAGCCAGAGCGCACTCGATCAGCATACCGCCGTAGGCGATGGGCTTGGCGTCCTTCTCCTGATCCAGCTGCTTGGACGTCGTGCCGGAGCCCACCAGGGAGTGGAAGCCGGACACAGCGCCGCAGGCGATGGTCACGAACAGTGCGGGGAACATATAGCCCAGGGACGTGCCGCTGGGGGCCAGGGTGTCATAGAAGCCGGTAAACGCGGGCATATCCACGACGGGATGGCAGCCGACGATGCCCACCACAGCCAGGACCATCATGCCGTACAGCAGGAAGGAACTCAGGTAGTCACGGGGCTGGAGCAGAATCCACACGGGGGTGACGGAGGCCACGCCGATATACAGGCCCACGATGATCATCCACACGGTGTAGCTCAGGTAGATGGGATGCCAGTTCAGGCCGATGACCATGCAGACCACGATACCGATGACGCCGATAACGGTGGCAATGCCCAGAGGGGCGTTGCGGCGGTATACGAAGAAGCCGAACAGAATGGCCATCACGATGAACATGATGGAGATGATGGCGGTGGAAGCGTTGGCAGCGGAGGCCTCCAGATCCACGAGGCCATCAGCGGTATAGGTAGCCTTGAAGGTGTTGGCCACGATGGAGGCGAAGGCCGCCACCACCAGGATCAGGGTCAGGTACGCGAAGGTGATGAACAGCTTCTTGGCCTTTGCGCCGATGGCGTCGCCGATGACCTCACCGATGGACTCGCCCTTGTGGCGGATGGAGGCGAACAGTGCGCCGTAGTCATGCACGCCGCCGAAGAAGATACCGCCGATCAGTACCCACAGCATCACGGGCACCCAGCCGAACACCGCGGCCTGAATAGGACCGTTGATCGGGCCTGCGCCTGCGATAGAGGAGAAATGATGGCCCATCAGCACGGGGGCTTTGGCGGGACAATAGTCCTTGCCGTCCTCCAGCTCGTGAGCGGGGGTGACGCGGGAGTTATCCACGCCCCACTTCTTGGCCAGCCAGCCGCCGTAGAAGATGTAGCCTACGACCAGCACGGCACAGCCGATGATCAGGAACAAAGCAGCATTCATAAAGTTCTCTCCTTTCTGAACAACATTCTCTTTTGCTTATGAAACAGGGCTCGGTTGAGCACCTGCGCTGCACTGTGTCCGCTTGGATTGGTGCTGACCTTTTCCTCCGGCAGCACCGCCAAAGCGGTATGAAAATCCATCCATCCCCAGTAGGACATCCGAAAGCTCTTGTAGAGCCTGCACCGCTTCAGCGCCCGGCGGGCGTCCTCATCGCAGCTGTCACACAGGAAAATGGCGGAAATGTAGGTATACATATGGCTCGGGCCGGGCTGAATGCGGGCCATGCCCTCCTCATAGGCCAGCTTCTCACACTGCTCGTAGAGCTCCTTCGTCAGGTGCGGCACGCTGAACAGATACACATACTCAAAGCTATTGGCCTCCCACAGCTTTGCCTTCTTGGACAGGACGTACTTGGAGTTGTGCACGTAGAAGTCCATGGTGGCCATCAGGGGCGCGCGGTCCTCCTCGTGGCGGGTCACATCGAAGCTGCCCGCGTATACATCGCACAGCCGGTCGATGGCTTCCTGTCTCGTCATACCGCCGCCTCCCTCCATCTTATCACGTTCTTAATGCGTATTTGCATTATCTGAACATCTTTTCCGTTCAAAATCGTGAAAGGTTGTATTGCCAAAAGTTGCAAAACATTCGTCTGTAGCAAAAAAGAAACGTTCCCACCCGAGAACGCAATTACTATATACCGCCTTTTTTCAACTTGCAAGACGCAAATTGCACAATCTTCGACCGTTAATTTTGTGTAAATTTTTAGTTGATTTGTGCAAAGAGGCGTGCTATATTGGAGGTATTCCCGCGTTATGGAAAAAGTTTCGTCTGGCGCGTCTGTTTTTATGTCCGAAAAACAATCCGGCGGTCTGTTGCCCACTTATGGGAGACAGATCGCCTTTTGTTTTCCCCGCTGCTGTCGCAGCGGCGGGGCGGGCGAGCAAATTTTTACCTTTTATGCAAAAAATTGCCGGTAACTTTTTTCTTCCCTCTTCCCTTTTCCGCCTTCCGCTTCCCTTTTCCGCCTATCCGTGCTATATTATATAGGTAATGATCACCCAAGGAGGCCGTTTCCATGTCTCACACCATCGCCGCCATTGCCACCGGCCGCAGCCCCAGCGCCATCGGTATTCTCCGGCTCTCCGGGCCGGATACCTTTACCGCGCTGGACGCGGTGTTCCGCGCCCGGAACGGCAGACCCGCCGCCGCACAACGTCCCCGGTCCATGGTGCTGGGCGACCTGCTGGATGGGACGGGCCGCGTCATCGATAACGTGCTGTGCGTCACCTTCCCCGCGCCCCACAGCTACACCGGCGAGGACTGCGCCGAGCTGCACTGTCACGGCAGCCCGGTGGTGCTGGACGCCGGCCTCCGCGCCCTGTTCGCCGCCGGCTGCCGTCAGGCCCAGGGCGGCGAGTTTACCCGCCGCGCCTTCCTCAGCGGTCAGCTGGACCTGCTGCAGGCCGAGGCGGTGGCGGATCTCATCGACGCCGAGACGGCGGAGCAGGCCCACAACGCCGTCTGCCAGCTCTCCGGTACGCTGAGCCGCACCGTGGACCGCGTCTATGAAGCCCTCCTGTCCATGGCCGCCCGGTTCTACGCCGTGGTGGACTATCCCGACGAGGACATAGAGGACCTCCGGCAGCCGGAGCTGCTGGACACGCTTCACACCGCCCGCCAGGATCTGGAGCGATTGCTGACCGGCTTCTCCCGGGGGCAGCTGCTGAAGCAGGGCATACCCACCGTGCTGCTGGGCAAGCCCAACGCCGGTAAGTCCTCCCTGCTCAACGCCCTGCTTGGCTATGACCGGGCCATCGTCACCGACATCGCCGGCACGACCCGTGACACGGTGGAGGAAAAGCTCCCCGTGGGCGGTGTACTGCTTCGGCTGACGGATACCGCCGGCATCCGCGACGGCGGCGACGCCGTGGAGGCCTTGGGCGTGGAACGCAGCCGCGCCGCCGCCCATCAGGCCGCCCTGGCCATTCTCGTGCTGGACGGCTCGTCCCCCCCCACGGCAGAGGACGAGGAGGCCATTGCCCTGGCCCGGCAAGTCCCCCGCCTGCTGGTGGTGATGAACAAGTGCGACCTGCCCCTCCATCCGGACGCCGCCGCTCTCACTGGCCGCTTCGACACCGTCCTCTCCGTGTCCGCCAGGGAGAACCTGGGTCTGGACGCGCTTACCCGTGCCATCGCCGCCCTCTTCCCCACCGGCGCTCCCGCCGATGGCGCGCTGCTGACCAATGCCCGTCAGGCGGACGCCGTGTCCCGTGCCCTCAGCGCCGTCACCGACGCCCACGACGCCCTGCAAAACGGCATGACCCCCGACGCGGTGCTGACGGACTGTGAGGCGGCGCTGGAGGCGCTGGGCGAGCTGAACGGCAAACACATCCGGGACGATTTGGTGGACACCATTTTCTCCCGCTTCTGCGTGGGCAAATAATTCTTCTATCTAATATCTTATATTATTTACATTTTCCCCATTCCGTGATATGATAGCCCATATCGCACTTAAGGAGGCTTTACCCCATGCGTGATTACATTATCATGACCGACAGCTGCTGCGACCTGACGGACCACATGGCCAAGGAGCTGGAGCTGACCGTTGTTCCCCTGACGGTCCATATCGACGGCCAGGACTACCCCAACCTGCTGGATGGCAGCGCCATCAGCTTTGAGGATTTCTACTCCAAGATCCGGGCCGGTAAGCTGGCCACCACCTCCGCCGCCAACGTGGGCCAGTTCCAGGATGCCATGCGCCCCGTGCTGGAAAGCGGCAGGGACATTGTGTGCATCGGCTTCTCCAGCGCCCTGTCCACCACCTACCAAAGCGCCTGCATCGCCGCGGAGGATATGCGTCAGGAGTTTCCCGACGCCAGGATCTACGTGGTGGACTCCCTGTCCGCCTCTTTGGGTCAGGGCCTGCTGCTGTACCTGACGGTGCAGAAGAAGCGCGAGGGCCTCACCGCCGAGGAGCTGGTGCAGTGGGTGGAGGACAACAAGCTCCACATCGACCACTGGTTCACCGTGGACGACCTGAACTACCTGAAGATGGGCGGCCGCGTCAGCGCCACCACCGCCTTCCTGGGCACGATGCTGTCCATCAAGCCGGTGATGCACACCTCCGACGAGGGCAAGCTCATCCCCATGAGCAAGGCCCGCGGCCGCAAGGCCAGCCTGCAGGCCCTTATCGACAAGGTGGCGGAGCTGGGCATCGAGCCCAGCGAGCAGACCATGTTCATCTGCCACGCCGACTGCGAGGCGGAGGCCCGGGCTGTGGCCGAGGAGCTGAAGGCCCGCTACGGCGTCAAGGAGGTCTACATCAACTACATCGGCCCGGTCATCGGCAGCCACACCGGCCCGAACACCATGGGCCTGTTCTTCTACGGCACGAAGCGCTGAGGCCAGATACATAAAACGGAGGACACGCCATGGAATGGCTGGAAATGAAGATCGACACCTCCCACGCCGGCCTTGACCCGGTGTGCGCCATGCTGGAGCAGCAGGGCGTCACGGGATTGATGATCGACGACGAGACGGACTTTCAGGACTTCCTGGAGCACAACCGCCAGTACTGGGACTATGTGGACGAGGAACTGCTGGCGGAAAAGCGGGGCGTCAGCCGTGTCACGTTCTATCTGGAGCGGAACGAGAACGCCCTGTCCACCATCGCCGCCGTGCGCATGGCCATGTCCGCCATGAAAAAGGCGCACCCGGAGTACGCCCCCCTGCGGCTGACCATGGACAACGTGGCCGACGCGGACTGGGAGAACAACTGGAAGCAGTTCTACAAGCCCATGGAGATCGGCGCTCGCCTGCTGGTCGTCCCGGAGTGGGAGCAGGCCTCTGACCCGCAGCGGATCACCCTGCGGCTGAACCCCGGCCTGACTTTTGGCACGGGCAGCCATGCCACCACCCGCCTGTGCCTGCAGGCGCTGGACGCCCACATCCACGGCGGTGAAAAGGTCCTGGATCTGGGCTGCGGCAGCGGCATCCTGTCCATCGCCGCCCTGCGGCTGGGCGCGGCCAGCGCCTTCGCCTGCGACATCGATGAGAAGTGCGTGGATGTGGCCTACGAAAACGCTGCCCTCAACGGTATCACCCGCGACACCTACACCGTTCGCTGGGGCGATGTGCTCCACGACCAGCAGCTCCGCACCGAAATGGGCGGCGGCTACGACATGGTGGTGGCCAACATCGTGGCCGACGTCATCATGGGTCTCAGCGGCAGCGTCCGGGACTTTCTGAAGCCCGGCGGCCTGTTCCTCTGCTCCGGTATCATCGATGACCGGGCGGAGGAGGTGCTGCAAAAGCTGAGGTCCGACGGCTGGGACGTGATCGAGCAGCGCAGCAGCGAGGGCTGGTTCAGCTACCTGAGCCGAACATAAAAAAGAACCGCCTCGGCGGTTCTTTTTTTGCTTTATTCATCTCCGTATCGCCCGTCCGGCCATCACGCCGGTCAGCTGCCCGTCCCGGACGGCGGCCTGGCCATCCACCAGCACCAGCGTCATGCCCTCCGCCGTCTGCCGTGGCCGCTGATACGTTCCCTTCTCGTGGAGTTTCTCCGGGTCGAACACACACACGTCCGCGTCCGCCCCCTGGGCCAGCACGCCCTTGCCCCGCAGCCGCAGGGCCGCTGCCGGCGCGCCCGTCAGCTTGTGCACGGCCTGCTCCCACGTCAGTGTCCCCGTCTCCCGGACAAAGTGCTCCAGCAGCCTTGTGCAGCTGCCGTATACCCGCGGGTGGGGCTGCCCCTCCGTGGGATAGGTGGCGTCGGAGATCAGGCTGCTGTACGGGTCGCGAAGAATACCCGCAATGTCCTCCTCCGAAGCCATAAAGTCGATCATCGTCACCTGGCAGTGCTCCCGGATCAGCAGGTCGCAGCAGGCGTCCAGCGGTGTCTTGTGCTCCATCTCCGCCATCTCCGCCACGCTCTTGCCCAGATAGATCTGATCCTCCGGACAGTGCAGGCTGGTAAGCAAAATGCCGTCCCACCCCGCCAGCCGGGCGATGTCGTCAAAGCCCTCGCCGCTCTCGATGCGGCGGGCCAGCAGCTCCCGCTGGCGGGGATCGGCCAGCCGCTCCGCCACCGCGTCCATGCCGCCCTCCAGAAACTCCGGCGGCAGAATGTGCAGCAGCTGGGTGGAGCCGGCGGTGTAGGGATACACGTCGCAGCTCACATCCAGCCCCTCCCGCCGGGCGCTTTCCATCAGAGCCAGCGCCCGGGGTATCTTCGTCCCCCAGTTCTCCCGGCCCATGGCCTTCAGATGGCTGATGTGCATGGGCACACCCAGCGCCCGGGCCACCGCCAGCATCTCCTCCACGGACTGGCATACGCCGCCGCCCTCCTGCCTCATGTGTACCGTCACCGGCACGTCCTGCCCGGCGATGGGCTGCAAGGCCCGGATCAGCTCTTCCGTGGTGTAAAAGCACTCCGGCGCGTAGCCCAGTCCCAGAGACACGCCCAGCGCACCGTCGGCCAGCGCCTGCTCCAGCGCCCGGTGTATGGCCCGGTAGTGCCGGTCCTCCAGATGCTCCAGCTCATAGCCAGCCGCGTCGGCCCGCAGCACCCCCGCGCCGGCCAGCATCCCCATGTGCAGGGGCAGCGGCGGCAGCGACGCGAAGTAGTCCGCCAGCGATCCGGTGGCCATCTCCGCCGGAATCTCCCCGGTGATGGGCCGCAGATAGTCCCGTATGGCCCGGCCGTGGGCCGCGCCAAAGGGCGCACAGCTCAGGCCGCAGTTGCCGTTGACGATGGTGGTCAAGCCCTGGCACAGCTCCGCCGCGCCGAAGCCGGGGCGGAACGCTGCCGCGTCGGCGTGGCGGTGTATGTCGATAAATCCCGGCGTCACCGTCAGGCCCGCCGCGTCCACCTCCTGCCGGGCCTCCCGGCCCGTCAGGTCGCCTACCGCGGCGATCCTTCCGTCCTGAATGGCCACGTCCGCCCGGAAGCCCGGCGCACCGGTGCCGTCTATCACCGTACCGTTCCGAATAATTGTGTCAAGCATGGTCTGTCCCTCTTTC
This sequence comes from uncultured Eubacteriales bacterium, assembly GCA_900554275.1. Lineage (GTDB taxonomy): Bacteria > Bacillota > Clostridia > Oscillospirales > Oscillospiraceae > Vescimonas. The sequence goes on along the minus strand of USGS01000032.1, from coordinate 3,038 downwards.
CTGCTTCCCCGCCGCCAGCGGCAGGGTGATGATGAACCGCGTCACGCCTCCGCCGCTCTCGCAGCGCAGCGTGCCCCGGTGTGCGTCGATGATGGCCTTGGCGATAGGCAGCCCCAGTCCAAAGCTGTCGCCGTCCGTCCGGGCCTCGTCCGCCCGGTAAAACCGGTCAAAAATATGGGGCAGCTTGTCCGCCGGGATGTCCGGTCCGCTGTCCGCCACCGCCACCACAGCGAAGCGTCCCTGCTTCTCCGCCGTCAGGCGGATGTCCGTGCCGCCGGCGGAATACTTCACCGCGTTGTCCAGCAGCGCCGCCAGCGCCTGGCCCAGCTTCCCGCCGTCGCCCCGTACCGGCAGCTCCGGCGCGATGTCGTACTCCAGCCGTTTTCCGGCCTCAAAGGCCACCGGCTCGAATCGCAGCGCCGCCGTCATCGCCGCCTCCGACAGGTCCGCCGTCTGCTCCGGCAGCGACCCGGCGCTGCGCTGAGCCCGGGACAGCGTCAGCATATCCTCCACCAGCAGCTTCATCCGCCGGCTCTCCTCCCGGATGTTGTCGATATACACCGCCTGCTCCGGCAGCGCCGACTGGTTCAGCAGCTCCGCCGAGGACAATATCACCGTCAGCGGCGTTTTCAGCTCATGGCTGGCGTCGGACAGAAACTGCTCCTGCTGCGCCCACGCCGCGCCCACCGGCCGCGTCACCACGCCGGACAGCAGATAGCTGCACAAAAACAGCACCAGCAGCGCCGCCGACCCTGCCAGCGAGCACACCGCCGCCATAGACCGCATGGTGGTGCTCTCCAGTGTGGTGTCCGTAAAGGCGATCAGCGTGCTGGTATACCCGGTCTTGCGCAGATACCGCAGGTGGAAATCCGCCAGCAATCCCGTGTCCTCCTCCTGGGCCAGCGCCTCGGTCACGATGGCCGCCAGCTGGCTCTGGTCGCTGAGGTCATAGTAGCTGTTGCCCGCCACCCGGGCCATGCCGCTGGCATACACCTCCGCCACGAAGCAGGGGATGCCCTCCGCGCCGGGCTGCCGCGAGCCGTAGTCTCCGCTCTCCAGCGCCTGATACAGCTGCTGCTGCACGCTCTCGCGGTAGTTCGCCCGGGAGATCAGCACCACCGCCGCGAACACCGTCAGCAGCACCAGCGAGATCAGCAGCATATTGGTGGCCACCACCTTCCAGCGCAGATGGCGTATCATGCCTCCACCTCCAGGCAGTAGCCCACCAGCCGCAGTGTCTTGATGCGGACTCCGGACTGCAAATGGGTCAGCTTCCGCCGCAGGAAGGAGATATACACCTCCACGTTGTTGTCCTCTGCCGCAGAGTCATAGCCCCACACCTTCAATATCAGCTGCTCCTTCGTCACGATCTGGCTGCCGTTCTTCATCAGCAGCTCCATCAGGTCGTACTCCCGCCGGCTCAGCCGCACCTCCCGTTCGCCGCACCGCAGCAGAAACGTGGACTGCCGCAGCGTCAGGTCTCCGAAGACCGTCTCCCCCGCGTCGGCGCTGACCTCCTCGCCGCTGCGCCGCAGCAGCGAGCGGATGCAGGCCAGCAGCTCCTCCGACTCAAAGGGCTTGGTCAGATAGTAGTCCGCGCCGCAGTCCAGCCCCCGCACCCGGTCGCTCAGCTCGCTCCGGGCCGTCAGCATCAGCACCGGCAGACTGCTGCCGCCGCTCCGCAGCTCCCGCAGCAGCGTGAAGCCGTCCATCCCCGGCAGCATGGCGTCCAGCACCAGCAGGTCATAGATACCACTGCGGGCGTTGTCCAGCCCGGATATGCCGTCGTTGCACACGTCCGCCGTGTAGCCCTGCCGGTGCAGCAGCTCCGCCAGCGTGGATGCCAGCCGCTTCTCGTCCTCCACGATCAATATCCGCATACCGAACTCCTTTCGCCGTTTCCGGCGTTTCTTACGAAAGTCCCAGCGCCGCCAGCGTCAGCACCTGGGCCAGTCCCGTCTCCTCCATGCGATAAATGGTGGCGTCGCCGTTCAGCGTCACATACCGCCCTCCGTCGCCGGTGCTGCCGCCGACGGTCAGCGTCAGCGCGCCGTCGCCGCCGTGGGCGTTGACGTAGTTCACCGCCAGTATGGCCTCCGGCGCATCCAATCCGCATACTGCCGCCGCGCCGTCCGCCGGGTCATAGTCCACGCAGGCCGTCACGGCCAGCTTCCCCAGCTCGTCCACCAATGATGCCGTCTTTTCCGTCACATCCCGCGCGCCGGACCTCCGCACGCCGCTCTCGTCCACCGAGAACGTCACCTGCTTGCCCTCCGCCCCGGTCAGCGTCAGGGAGATCAAATTCTCCTCCGTGATGGCCGGCAGCTCCGGCAGCACCGCCATGTCGTAGATGCTGCGGCTCAACGCCTCGCCATCTGCCTGGGCGGCCAGCCGCACCACGCCGTCCGGCGTCAGCACGTACCAGTGCCCGTCCGATGTCTGCGACCCCACATAGATGGTGCTGTCCGCGCCGTCCGCCGTGGCCGTCACGTATTTTTTCGGCGTCTCCAGCCCATAGCCGCTCAGCTCACCCTGGCCCTGCACCGGCTCTGCGGCGGCCAGCGATGACGGCAGCGCCAGCAGCGCCGCCACGGCGTCCTGATCCAGCGGGAACGTCCCGTCGTCCACCCAGTGCCAGGTGTCGTCCGTCCGGGCGAACCGCAGCGTCACCTCGCCGTCGCACAGCTCCAGCGCCGTCACGCCCTCCACCGGCACGATGTTCACCGCCATATCCTCCTGCTGAGGCTGGGCCTCCTTCTTGCCGCAGCCGCACAAAAGCGTCAGCGCCGCCAGCAGCGCCATCGCCCGTATCCGTCGTTTCATGTCTGTGTCTCCTTTGCCGTATTCTGCCCCTCAGTATACCAATTTCCCGGGGAAAAAGAAAGAACAAATCGTAAATCTTGATGTGAAGATGTGGATACGCAGAGGGCAGGCCCACCGGCCTGCCCTCTCAGACTATCTAAAAACCATGCTGCAAGTTTCGATGAGTGAGCAGCGGGGGAGCTTGAGGGGGCAAGGCCCGCCTCAAATCAGATAAA
>USGS01000031.1 GCA_900554275.1 uncultured Eubacteriales bacterium | reverse complement strand
GCCATCGCCAACCTGGGTCTGACCGATGCCGACTACATCCTCAAGACCAACGTTCCCGAGGGCCAGGAGTGCTATGATGTCGCTGTTGACCTCGCGGAGAGCGGCTGTGACATTATTTTTGCCAACAGTTACGGTCATCAGTACTATATGCTTCAGGCCGCCAGGGGATATCCGGATGTCCAGTTCTGCGTGGCCAGCGGTATCCTTGCCCACACTTCAAACCTGAGCAACTACCATGACGCCTACGCCTCCATCTATGAGGGTCGCTACCTGGCCGGTATCGCTGCCGGTATGAAGCTGAACGCCATGATTGAGGCCGGTAAGTTCACCGCCGACGAGGCGGTAGTGGGCTACGTTGGCGCTTTCCCCTACGCCGAGGTCATTTCCGCTTACACCGCGTTTTTCCTGGGCGTTCGCTCTGTCTGCCCCGCGGCCACCATGGAAGTCGCCTTCACCGGCAGTTGGTATACCGAGGATCTGGAGAAGGAGAGTGCCCAGCGGCTGATCGACCGCGGCTGTAAGCTCATCAGCCAGTATTCTGACTCTCTGGGCGCTCCCGTCGCCTGTGAGAACGCAGGTATCCCCAACGTCTCCTACAACGGTTCTGCCCGGGCCGCTGCCCCCAACACCTACATCATCTCCTCCCGCATTAACTGGACGCCCTATTATGAGTATGCCATCGGTGCGGTCATGAAGGGTGAGAACATTGCCACGGACTGGACCGGCACGCTGGCCACCGGCTCGGTGGTCGTGGAGGACCTGAACACTAAGGTTGCCGCTGCCGGCACGGCGGCGGTGCTGACCGATGTGACAGCCAAGCTGAAGAACGGTACGATCCATGTCTTTGACTGCAATACCTTTACGGTAAACGGCAAAAAAGTGACCTCCTATTACGCAGATGTCGATCTCGACGCTGACTACACCCCCGACACCGAGGTTATTCACGACGGCTATTTCGCTGAGTCTGAGTTCCGTTCCGCACCTTACTTCGATTTGCTTATCGACGGTATCGAACGTTTGAATATTGTGTTCTGAACAGCACCTTGCAGGAATGAATGGTTGAAGCTGCAAAAGGCGGGCCGCACAGCGGCCCGCCCTCGTTTTGCCGATATAATTATACCCCGCGCGGATATTTCAATTCTTTCTGTTTCTCAACGTTCTCCCTTGACCTGTCGGGCAAAGTGATGTATTCTGTTGTCAGGAAGACCCTCGGCCCCCAAACTACAAAATGGAAGCTGTGGTCAATGTGGGCAGTGCAAAAGGCTACAGTGATTTCCTCTGGATTAGTTTCTTCGTGCGCTGACGCCCTGAACCCCTGTAAATGAACTTCGGCCCGCCCCTGCGTCAGCAGGGGCGGGCCTTTTGCCTGTCATGCCCCGCCGCGTCCCCTTTTCCTCCGAAAAAATCCGCAAAACCCCTACCATATCTTGTGCATCTGTGCTATAATACCTCCATCTATGCGGCCTTTGCCGCGGAAACAGGAGGGTAAAGAGAGATGAGATGCCCCTATTGCGGTTATAAAGAGAGCAAGGTCGTGGACTCCCGCCCCGCTGACGAAGGCAGCAGCATCCGCCGCCGCCGCGAATGTCTGTCCTGCGAAAAGCGCTTCACCACCTACGAAACAGTGGAGAGCCTGCCCATGGTGGTCATCAAGAAGGACGGCTCCCGCCAGAGCTTTGACCGCAGCAAGGTGCTGCGGGGCATCCAGCGCTCCTGTGAAAAGCGCCCCGTGCCCGTGGCGGACATGGAGCGCATGGCCCTGGAGATCGAGCAGGAGCTGCAGAACTCCCTGGAGCGGGAGGTCAGCACCGACATCATCGGTGAAAAGGTCATGGAGAAGCTGAAAAAGGCCGATGAGGTGGCCTACGTCCGCTTCGCCTCCGTCTACCGCCAGTTCAAGGACATCAACACCTTCATGTCCGAGCTGAACAAGCTCCTGAACGAGAAGTAGAACGCCTCTGTCATTCCGAGCCAGTGACCGATGTCGCTGGCGTGGGAATCCGTTTCCTGAGCCCTGGAGCGCGAGGACATCACTTCAAAGAATATTCTTCAAGCTCACCTGCTGCGTCTCTGCCAGCAATTCAAACTGACTTCGAAGCTCCGCCATGATGGGGTACAGCGTCTGCATATCCCCCTGCCTCACCGCGGCCCGGGCCTGTGCCAGCAGCGCCTCCGCCTCGTCCAGCTCCGTGTGGGAGATGACGATGTGCAGATACCCCTGGGGCCGCTGCCACAGCGCGTCCAGCGCGTCCAGCGCCTCTCCGGCGTCCTCGGTGCTGCCCTGCAGCGCGGCGTCGGACACCTGCGCCGCCGCGTCCAGCCACCGCTGGCTCTCGCCCGTGACCCACGCGGCATTGCACAGGATATACGCCAGCACCGCTGCCAGCACGAACACCGGTACGCGTACCGCCCTCATCGTGCGCTCTCCTTTTTCAGGCACACCACCGCGCCCTGCTCATCCACGGACAGCAGAAACACGTCCCGGCTGTGGGCCGCGCCCTGCCGCTTCAGCTCCTGCTGCAGCCACCGCTCGTCCCGTCCGGCCTGCTTCAGGTTGTCCGTCAGCACCCGCCCGTCGTTGATGACGATGGTGGGCAGCGTCACGTCGTCGCTGACGCTCACCGCCAGCTGCTCCGAGGTCACCGGCTGCCGGTCGCTGCGCAGCAGCACGGACAGCCGCCCGTTGGTCTCCAGCACGGCGTATTTCACGTCGTCCAGATCGGTGACGCCCTGTCCCCGCAGCTGCTCGAACAGCTCGTCCAGCGTCAGCCGGTTGCGCCGCATGGTCTCCTGATACAGCTTCCCGTCCCGTATCACCAGCGCCGGCTGACCGCACACCAGATCCCGGAAGCGGACGCACCGCAGGCTGACGGCGCTGAACAGGGTGGACAGGGCGATCAGCGTGATGATGGGGATGACCCCGTTGAACAGCGGCAGCCCGAAGTCCTGCATGGGCACGGAGGCCAGGTCGGAGATCAGCAGCGTCAGCACCAGCTCAATGGGCTCTAATTCACCGATCTGCCGCTTGCCGCTGAGCCGCAGCCCCGCAATGAGCAGCAGATATAAGATCACCGTGCGGAAGAATGCGGTAGCCATGAGATAACCACCCCTTTCGCACCCAGTATGCCCCGCCCCGGGGAATTTATGTCGGTATACAGCGGCTCGCCGCTTCGTATATATGTTTCGCAGAACAGAAAGGAGGATTTAGACCATCGGGTCTACACAAGCGCCATGCCCCCCTCATTTTGGCTATTTGCCTATCGCCGCAGATTTTTTCGCTCAGACGAGGCGCAAAGGCGCGGCGAGAGGGGGTAACGAGGTGGAGGATCATCGAAATATTCGGCGGATGTCCTTCCGTGCCGTCCGGGCGCGTACACAGCCAGTAAATATGCGGGTGACCGCAAAACAGAGGGGCTGTGACCGGATGCGAAGACAAATGGTCTGCGCATTTGCTCTTCCTCTATCTTTATCAGGAGGAATTGAATTATGTGTGGAATAGTAGGCTACGTGGGCAGCCGGCAGGCCGCCCCGATCCTGCTGGACGGCCTGCGCCGTTTGGAGTACCGCGGCTACGACTCCGCCGGCATGGCGGTGTGCGGCCCGGCGGGACTGCAGGTCTATAAAACGCCGGGCCGGCTGGCGGCCCTGGCGGAGCTGACGGCGGACGGCGCGGCCCTCACCGGCACGGTGGGCGTGGGCCACACCCGCTGGGCCACCCACGGTGAGCCCAATCAGGTCAACGCCCATCCCCAGACCAGCGGCGACGGCCGCTTCGCCGTTGTCCACAACGGCATTATCGAGAACTTTGCCCGCTTGAAGGCCCAGCTCATCCAGCAGGGCTACACCTTCCGCTCCGAGACGGACACCGAGGTGGTGGCCCAGCTCCTCAGCTTCTACTACGACCGCTGCGGCGACGTATTCGAGGCGGTGAACAGTATGCTCTCCGCCGTGGAGGGCGCGTATGCCCTGGGCATCGTCTGCGCCGACAAGCCGGACCGCGTCATCGCCGCCCGGAAGGACGCACCGCTGCTGCTGGGCTGCGGCCAGGGCGAGAACTTCCTGGCCTCCGATGTGACGGCCCTGCTGCCCTACACTCGCGACGTTATCTACATGGACGATGGCGAGCTGGCGGTGATCACCGCCTCCGGCATCCGCCTCTACGACGAGCGCCGCAGACCCATGGAAAAGCCCCACAACCACATCGACTGGGACGTGGCCGCGGCGGAAAAGGGCGGCTACCCCCACTTTATGCTCAAGGAGATCTACGAGCAGCCCGACGCGGTGCGCCGGGCCATCACCGGCCGCATCCGCGACGGCCGCGTGCTGCTCAGCGACCTGACCATGACCGACGAGGACATCCGCCGCCTGGGCCGCATCCTCATCATCGCCTGCGGCTCCAGCTACCATGTGGGCATGGTGGGCAAATACACGCTGGAGCGTCTGCTCCGCCGTCCGGTGGAGGTGTGCCTGGCCTCCGAGTTCCGTTACAGCGACCCCCTGGTGTCCCAGGGCGACCTGGTCATCGTCATCAGCCAGTCCGGCGAGACGCTGGACTCCATGGCCGCCCTCCGCGAGGCCAAAAAGCGGGGCGCGCGGGTGCTGTCCATCGTCAATGTGGTGGGCTCGTCCATCGCCCGGGAGAGCGACGATGTGCTGTATACCTGGGCCGGCCCGGAGATCGCCGTGGCCACCACCAAGGCGTACACCACCCAAATGGTGGTGCTGCACCTGCTGGGCCTGTACTTCGGCGATGTGCTGGGCACGGTGGACCTGGAGACGTACACCGCCATGGTCCGGGGCATCGAGGCCCTGCCCAGACAGATGGAGGCCATTCTCTCCGATACCGATGCCATCCGGTCCGCCGCCAAAGCCCTGGCGGGCCACGAGCATATCTTCTTCATCGGCCGCAACCTGGACTACGCCCTGTCCTTAGAGGGCAGCCTGAAGCTGAAGGAGATCAGCTACATCCACTCCGAGGCCTACGCCTCCGGCGAGCTGAAGCACGGCACGATCTCCCTGACCAAGCCCGGCGCGCCGGTCATCGCCGTGGCCACCTATATGCCGCTGTTCGACAAGGCCCTCAGCAACGTGGTGGAGGTGCAGGCCCGGGGCGCGTCCGTGCTGGCCCTCACCACCGAGGACGGGGGGGAGGAGCTGCGCCGCCATGTGGACACGGTGCTCACCGTCCCACGGGCGGAGACCATGCTGCTGCCCCAGCTGGGCGTTCTGCCCCTGCAGCTGCTGGCGTATTACGCGGCACTGGAGCGGGGCTGCGACATCGACAAGCCCCGCAACCTGGCCAAATCCGTTACCGTGGAATAAGGTAAAAGGGGAGAAGCGGATAAAATCCGTTTCTCCCCTTTCTTTTTTCCTCCCGATATGCTATACTCAAAAATTGACTGAATACCAAGGAAAGGGCGTGTACGCCATGCATGACGAGCTGATCCGGCGGCTCAATGAAACAAAGACCATGTCCATCGTGGGAATGTGCAAAAACGCCGGCAAGACCACCATGCTCAACTGGCTGCTCACCGGCGGCCACCTGCGGGGTACGCTGGGCCTGACCTCCATCGGGCGGGACGGCGAATCCACCGACGTGGTCACCGGCACGGAGAAGCCCGGCATCTTCGTGAAGGAGGGTACGATGATCGCCACGGCCAAGGATATGCTCCGCCTGGGCGACGTGACCAAGGAGATCCTCATGACCACCGGCATCCCCACACCCCTGGGCGAGGTGGTCATCCTCCGGGCCCGCAGCGCCGGCTACGTCCAGCTGGCCGGCCCGTCCATCACCACCCAGCTCAAGGACGTGTCCCGCTATTTTTTCGACCTGGGCGCGGACCGCTCCGTCATCGACGGCGCGCTGGGCCGCAAGAGTCTGGGCGCCCGGGCCGTGGCGGAGGGCGTCATCCTCTGCACCGGCGCCAGCTACCACATGAGCATGGACAAGGTCATCGCCGACACGGCCCACATCTACCGCCTGATGAACCTGCCCAAGGCGCAGACGCTGCCTCCGGAGTGTACCGACCTGGCCGCCTGCGTCAAGGAGCACGGCGCGGCGCTGCTGCCCGGGGCACTGACGGATACCATGGTGCTGCCCCTGCTGCGCTCCGGCGCGCTGCGCAGCTGCCGCCTGGTGGTGAAGGACCCCAGCAAGGTGCTGCTCACTGCCGACACCTTGGATAAGCTGTCCACCCGGGACGTGGCCCTGGAGACGGAGGACGCCGCCCGCACGCTGTGCGTCACCGTCAACCCCGTGTCCGCCTACGGCTGGAAGTTCGACAAGGACGAGTTCCTGCTCCGTATGCGCGAAGCGGTGGATGTCCCGGTTATCAACGTAAAGGAGGAATTGGCATGATCGAGATCCATTTTGACGAGCGGGTGAAGATCGGCCTGCAATATGTGCTGGAGACGCTCCACGGCTGCTCTCCCTTTGGCCAGGAGCGCATCCGCCGCCTGCGGTTTTACACCCCGGAGGAACGCCCGGAGCTGGAGCGCGAGCTGTATAACGTGGAGCAGGCCGCCAACGCCGCGGAGCAGCTGAAGGACACCTACACCAAGGTCATGACCGTCCTGTGCCAGATGAAGGACATCCGCACGTCCCTGCGCCGCTGCGCGGCAGGGGAGACCCCGGACCATGTGGAGCTGTTCGAGATCAAGGGCTACCTCCAGCGGCTGGAGAACCTCCGCCCCCTGTTCGACGAGATCAACGCTGTCACCCGGTTCGACGGCCTGTCCTTCCACGACCCCAAGCCCGCCCTGGCCGTCCTCGACCCGGACAAGACCGGCAGCCGCGGCTTCTATATCCCTGACAGCGCCACGGTGCGGCTCAAGGAGATACGCCAGGCCAAGAAGGACGTGGAGGAGCGGCTGTTCCACGCCCAAACCGACGCGGAGAAGGACGACCTGCGCCTCAAGCGCACCCACCTCTGCGCCGAGGAGGACAGCGAGGAGATGAAGGTCCGCAAGTCCATGGCCGCCGCCCTCGCCCCTATGGTGGACGACCTGCTCTCCGACGCCGACGCCGCCGGACGGCTGGATTTCATCATCCAGAAGGCGCTGTTCGCCGTGCGCTACGGCGGCGTCCGCCCGGAGCTCACCGACCGCGACCTCGAGCTGACCGACATGGTCAACCCCGAGCTGTGCGACCTGCTGGCGGAGCAGGGGAGACGCTTCGTCCCCGTCTCCATCACCCTGACTCCCGGCGCAACGGTCATCACCGGCGCGAACATGGGCGGCAAGTCCGTGGCCATGAAGACCGTGGCCCTCAACGTCCTGCTGCTCCAGGCCGGCTTCCTGGTCTGTGCCAAAAAGGCCCGGATGCCCCTGTTCCACAGCGTGAAGATGCTCTTCGATGACCTCCAGTCCATCCAGTCCGGCCTTTCCGGCTTCGGCTCGGAGATCGTCCACTTTGAGAAGGCGCTGGCGGAGGTGGAGCAGGGCTACTCCCTGTTCCTGCTGGACGAGTTCGCCCGGGGCACGAACCCCGACGAGGGCGCGCTCATCGTCCAGGCCGTCACCCGCTATCTCAACGATGTCAACGCCATCTCCCTCCTGACCACCCACTACGACAAGGTGGCGGAGTTCGCCCGGACGCACTATCAGATCATCGGCCTGCGTGACATCGACCCGGAGGCCATCCGCCGTGAGCTGGCCGTCACCAGCGAGGACGGCGTGGCCGTCATCGCCCGCCACATGAACTACGGCCTTTACCGCGTGGAGGGCAAGTCCGACTGCCCCCGGGACGCCCTGAACATCTGCCATATGCTCTCCCTCAAGCCTGAGATCCTCACCATGATCGAGGAAAATTATTGAAGCCTCCCTTGTGCAAAGGGAGGTGTCGCGGCCAAAGGCCGTGACGGAGGGATTGTTCCCCCGGAGGGTGTTTCCAAAGAGGGAGGGCGCGCACGCCCTCCCTCTTTGGTCGTTCAAGGATGGGGGATTTTAGCCATTTCGCCCAACTTTGCCGAAAAAATTTGTCAAACCTGCCGAAATGTAAAAAATTTCTCTGTCCGCGCTTGCAACCCCGAGAATGCGATGCTATACTCAAACCATCGATGCAGACCGGTGCGAAACCCCTATAGGGGTTTTCCATTCTTTGTGAAAGCAAAGAATGAAACGTATTGGCTGTAAATTTTAACAAAGGGGTACAAGGATATGAATAGTCACAGGCAAACCAAACGGGCGCTGCTGACCAGCGTCATGGCGCTGGTCATGTGCGTGGTCATGCTGCTGGGAACTACGTTCGCGTGGTTCACCGACACCGCCCGCACCAGCGTCAACAAGATCGAGGCCGGTAATCTGGACGTGGAGCTGCTGGATGCGAGCGGCCAGCTGCTTGCAGAAAATGTGCCGCTGAAATGGAAGACCCAAGATACCGGCGATGTTCTGTGGGAGCCGAACTGCACCTACAATCTGGAGCAGTTCAAGATTAAGAATGCTGGCAATCTGGCGCTCAAGTACAAGGTCATTCTCACAGCTGCGGATATTTCCACAAAGAACGGTAAGACCCTGCTGGATGTGATCGACTGGACCATCAAGCTGAACAATACCGTCCTTGACGTGACCAGTGAGCAGATCAAGGCCGACCTTGGTGGAGGCATTGCCATCATTACGGATCAGCCGTTGAAGGCTGGTGAAGTCGAGACGATTTCCATTACCGGTCATATGAAGGCGGAAGCTGATAACGACTATCAGAGTCTTTACATTGATAAATTTGGCATCGCCGTCTATGCCACCCAGGCCACCGGCGAGTACGACAGCACCCGCAATGATTACGACAAGTTCGCTGAGTATCCCGAGGTGACCACCGTTCAGATTGCGGCAGGAGAAGCGGCGGCTGTGAATGGCGCTGTCATGGATGCCATCACTGCGGCTAAGGCAGTTGACTCCGCTACCGGCAAGACCACGCCTACTCAGATCGTGCTGCCCGCCAACACCGCCGTTTCCATTGATAGTGGTGTAGCCACTCCGGCGCAGGGACACACATCGGATATTAAGATCACCGGTGATAAAACTACAACGGTTAAACTTCAGAACACGAACCCCGGCTATGAGGGCGCACTTTCCTACCAGGATAACGCAAACCTGACCTTCCAGGGCATTACCATTGACTCCAGCGCAATTTCTGGTATTTGCGCCCGCGGCGGCGTAGTCACCTTTATTGACTGCACATTCAACGGCGAATTGAAGAAGACCATCGCAAGCAAGTTCGTGTTCTCCGGCTGCACCTTTACCCAGCCTGTCTCTCAGGTCGGCTACGGCTGCAAGGACGTTGTTTTCGATGACTGCAAATTCAACACCGACGGCTACGGCATTAAAATTTACAGCGAGGGCAGCACGCCCGTCAATCTGATGGTAAAGAACTGCGCATTCAAGAACACCGGCAGCGCTGCCAAGTCTGCCATCTTCCTTGATCACATCAAGGATGGCATCAGCTACAACATCACCGTTGACAACTGCACCTTTGACGGCTTCACCGCAACGCCTACCCCGAACTTCAACGCTTATGCGACGCGAGAAATCGTAACTGGCAGCTTTGTCCAGACGACTACAGGTCAGTACATCTTCTCCTATCAGACCGGCGCAGCAGGCGGCAGTTATCACAAGATTCTTACCGCCGACCAGTTGGTCGTGACCGTAAAATAATCTTCTTCAACCACCTGGTCTTACCCTTTCCAGGCGGGCCGCCGTGTGTGGTTGCTTTCACGGCGGAGAACAGCACGGCGTCCCCTCGGGGACGCCGTGTTTTCACTGCGGCGGCAGCCCTGCTCCCGGAGTTTCTTTCCGGGAAATATTTACAAATCCGCCCGCTGAAATTTATTCGTATCGCACAAAAAAGTTATTGTCTTTTTTGTCACAATGTCACTTGACAAACACCCTAAAAAAGGTATAATTTCAAGGTAGGAATTTCATAATATCAGTCAATAGAGGCGCGGAGAGCGGGGTACTGCTGCGAGTGGGGACAGGCACCCGTGGGAAACAGCAGGAAGGAGCTTTCCGCCGAAAGTGGCAGATCAGCCTGGGGGTCTGCCGCTTGGCAGCGCTGTGTAAGCGGCGTTGCTGTCATGTAGTGATACATGGAGCGCTATTGGTCAACGACCTTGACCGATAGCGCTTTTTTCATACCCAAAAGAAGCGATATAGGCCAAATCTGGTATTGGGAATGCACGTCCAAAAATTTGAAGGAGGAAAAAACTTATGGAAAAGATGACATCTCTGCTTCGTCTGCGCATGAGCGCGAAGGACGCCCACTACGGCGGCAACCTGGTGGACGGCGCCCACATGGTGCACCTGTTCGGCGACGTGGCCACCGAGCTGCTGATCAAGTGTGACGGCGACGAGGGCCTGTTCTGTGCCTACGACAACGTGGAGTTCCTGGCGCCCGTTTACGCCGGTGACTACATCGAGGCCTACGGCGAGATCGAGAAGATCGGCAACACCTCCCGCACCATGAAGTTCGAGGCCCGCAAGGTCATCGTCTCCCGCCCCGACATCAGCGCTTCCGCCGCCGACGTTCTGGCCGAGCCCGTGGTGGTCTGCCGTGCCCACGGCACCTGTGTCACCCCCAAGGACTGCCAGCGTCTCGAGATCAAGAAGTAAGGGAGCGACACGATGGAAAAGCTGATCATTACTGCCGCCATCTGCGGCGCTGAGGTCACCAAGGCCCAGAACGAGGCCGTCCCCTACACCGTGGAGGAAATGGTCCGCGAGGCCAAGTCCGCCTACGAGGCCGGTGCTGCCATCCTGCACATCCACGTCCGCGAGGACGACGGCACGCCCACCCAGGGCCGCGAGCGCTTCAAGGTCGTCATGGACGCCATCCGCAAGGAGCTGCCTGACGTCATCATGATCCCCTCCACCGGCGGCGCTACCGGCATGAGCCCCGAGGAGCGTCTCCAGCCCACCGAGCTGTTCCCCGAGATGGCCACTCTGGACTGCGGCACCTGCAACTTCGGTGACGAGATCTTCGACAACACCATGCCCACCATGCGCGCCTTCGGCAAGCGCATGATCGAGAACGGCATCAAGCCCGAGTACGAGTGCTTCGAGCTGGGCCACATCGACACCATCCTGGGCATGGCCAAGAAGGGCGAGGTCCCCGGCCACCCCATGCAGTTCAACTTCGTGCTGGGTGTCCATGGCTGCACCCCCGCCACCGTGGAGAACCTGGCCTTCTTTGCCAGCAAGATCCCCGCTGACGCCACCTGGACCGTGTCCGGCGTAGGCCGCGCGGCCTGGACTATGGCCGCCGCCGCCATCGCTATGGGCGGCAATGTCCGCGTCGGCTTCGAGGACAACATCTACCTGGGCAAGGGCCAGAAGGCCGCTTCCAACGGCGAGCTGGTGGCCAAGGTCGTCCGCATCGCCAAGGAGCTGGGCCGCGAGATCGCTACCCCCGCCGAGGCCCGCGAGATCCTGTCCCTCAAGCCCCTCAAGTAAGCATCCGAAAGAAAGAATTATAAATATATTTTAGGAGGAAATTTATCATGGCTGAACTGAAAGGCAACAAGTACGGTACTCACCGCGTTATCGAGCCCAAGGGCGTTCTGACCCAGGCTGCTTGGAAGATCGACAACGATATGTCCAAGGTCTACTCCAACGAGATCGTCTGCGACGTCACCTCCCTGAACATCGACTCCGCTTCCTTCACCCAGATCTCTGAGGCCTGCGGCGGCGACGAGAAGAAGATCGGCGAGATGATCCTGGGCATCGTGGCCGAGCGCGGCAAGCAGCAGAACCCCGTCACCGGCTCCGGCGGTATGTTCAAGGGCGTCGTCGCTCACATCGGCGAGGACCTGAAGAAGAAGCCCGGCTTCGACCTGAAGGAGGGCGACAAGATCGTCTCCCTGGTGTCCCTGTCCATGACCCCGCTGAAGATCGACAAGATCCTGGCCATCCACAAGGACATCGACCGCGTGGACATCGTCGGCAAGGCCATCCTGTTCGAGTCCGCTCTGTACGCCAAGATGCCCGAGGATATGTCTGAGCCTCTGGCCCTGGCCGCTCTGGACGTGGCCGGCGCTCCCGCTCAGGCCCGCAAGCTGCCCCACGAGGGCGACAGCGTCCTGATCCTGGGCGCCAACGGCAAGTCCGGCGTGCTGTGCGGCTGGGAAGCCATGAAGAAGGTCGGCCCCAAGGGCAAGGTCGTGGGCGTCGTCCGCAACCCCAAGCAGGTCCCCGGCCTGATGGAGCTGGGCGTCTACACCGACGTCATCGTTGCCGACTGCACCAAGCCCGTTGAGGTCATGGAGGCTGCCCTGGCCGCCAACGACGGCAAGGAGTACGATCTGTCCATCTGCTGCGTGAACATCGAGTCCTGCGAGATGTCCGCCATCCTGCCCGTCCGCGACGACGGCATGGTGTACTTCTTCTCCATGGCTACCTCCTTCACCAAGGCTGCCCTGGGCGCTGAGGGTATCGGCAAGGACGTCACCATGATCATCGGCAACGGCTACACCAAGAACCACGCCAACATCACCCTGGACGTGCTACGCGAGAACCCCAAGCTGCGCAAGCTGTTCGACGAGAAGTACTGCTAACTGATCTTCCCCCCAAGAGCTGGGCGGTCCGCAAGGGCCTCCCAGCCTTTGGCCTACCCCAAAACATTCGGATTTTGTGAAGGAGAATAAAGATATGAAGACCCGTAACGGTTTGTTCGCCGATGTTCCCGAAAATCTGTGGAACGACTGGCATTGGCAGGTCGCTAACCGCGCTGAGACGGTTGAGGATCTGAAGAAGTACATGACCCTGACCCCCGACGAGGAAGCCGGCGTTGCCAAGACCCTGGGCAAGCTCCGCATGGCCGTCACCCCTTACTATCTGTCCCTGATCGACCTGGACGATCCCTTTGATCCCATCCGCAAGATGGCCATCCCCCGCGCCGAGGAGCTGGAGTATGCCGACTACGAGGATGCCGATCCCCTGCACGAGGATACCGACTCTCCCACCCCCGGCCTGACCCACCGCTATCCTGACCGCGTGCTGCTGCTGATCACCGACCAGTGCTCCATGTACTGCCGTCACTGCACCCGCCGCCGCTTCGCCGGTCAGAACGACTGCGAAGTGCCCATGGCGCAGATCGACAAGTGCATCGACTACGTGGCCGCTCATCCCGAGGTCCGCGATGTTCTGCTGTCCGGCGGCGACTCCCTGATGGTGGACGACGAGACCCTGGAGTACATCATCAAGCGCGTCCGCGCCATCCCCCACGTGGAGATCGTCCGCCTGGGCTCCCGCACCCCCGTGGTCTGCCCCCAGCGTATCACTCCCGAGCTGTGTGCCATGCTGAAGAAGTATCATCCCGTGTGGCTGAACACCCACTTCAACACCCCCAAGGAGTTCACTCCCGAGGCTGCCAAGGCCTGCGCTATGCTGGCTGACGCCGGTATCCCCCTGGGCAACCAGTCCGTGCTGCTGGCCGGCGTCAACGACTGCTCCCATGTGATGATGGAGCTGGTCCACGGCCTGGTGAAGATGCGCGTGCGTCCTTACTACATCTATGCCTGCGATCCCTCCCTGGGCCTGAGCCACTTCCGCACCCCCGTGTCCAAGGGCATCGAGATCATGGAAGCCCTGCGCGGCCACACCTCCGGCTACTGCATCCCCACCTTCGTGGTGGACGCCCCCGGCGGCGGCGGCAAGACCCCCGTTATGCCCAACTACCTGATCTCCGAGACCCCCCGCAAGGTCATCCTGCGCAACTTCGAGGGCGTCATCACCTCCTACACCCAGCCCGAGCACTACGTCCAGGATTGCCACTGCGACGTCTGCACCGGCAAGAAGAAGGTGGAGAAGACCGGCGTGGCATGGGTCGCCGAGGGCACCAAGCAGCGCTATCTGGAGCCCACCAAGCTGCTGCGTAACGAGCGTCACGTCAAGAAGTAAGAAAGAGGAAGAACTATGGAAAGCAAACTCGGCTTGAATTTTGAGCTGGTCAACCGTGCCCGTGCCTCCGCCGCCAAGATCGCGGACGACACCCAGCACTTCATTGACCAGCACACCACCGTCACGGTGGAGCGCGCTGTTTGCCGTCTGCTGGGCATTGATGGCGTCAACGATATGGACGTCCCCCTGCCCAACGTGGTCGTTGACCACCTGATGGCCAACTCCCTGCTGCCCGCCGGCGTCGCATGGGCCATCGGCAACGCCATGGTGGAGACCGGCAAGGATCCCCAGGGCGTGGCGGAGGCTATCAGCAGCGGTGAGCTGGATCTGAGCAAGCTCCCCGCTCACTCCGACGCGGAGATCCGTGCGGCCATCACTCCCGTGGTGAACGCCACCATGGACCGCATCAACAAGAACGTGGGCAAGCGCAACGCTTACCTGAAGGAGTGGGGCGACAAGGAAGGCCCGTACCTGTATATCATCGTGGCCACCGGTAATATCTACGAGGATATTATCCAGGCCAAGGCCGGTGCCAAGCAGGGCGCGGACATCATCGCCGTCATCCGTACCACCGGCCAGTCCCTGCTGGACTACGTGCCCTACGGCGCGACCACCGAGGGCTTCGGCGGCACGTATGCCACCCAGGAGAACTTCCGCCTCATGCGCGCCGCGCTGGACGAGGTGGGCGAGGAGCAGCACCGCTACATCCGGCTGTGCAACTACTGCTCCGGCCTGTGTATGCCCGAGATCGCCGCTATGGGCGCTTTGGAGCGTCTGGACGTCATGCTGAACGACGCTCTGTACGGCATCCTGTTCCGCGACATCAATATGCAGCGCACCATCGTGGACCAGTATTTCTCCCGCGTCATCAACGGCTATGCCGGTGTCATCATCAACACCGGCGAGGATAACTACCTCACCACCGACGACGCCATCACCTCCGCTCATACCGTCCTGGCCTCCCAGTTCATCAACGAGGCGTTCGCCAGGACCGCCGGTATGCGCGAGGAGCAGATGGGCCTGGGTCACGCCTTCGAGATGGACCCCGCCGTGGAGGACACCTTCCTGTACGAGCTGGCACAGGCACAGATGGCCCGCGAGATCTTCCCCAACGCGCCTCTGAAGTATATGCCGCCCACGAAGTTCATGACCGGCAATATCTTCCGCGGCCACATCCAGGACGCTCTGTTCAATATGGTCACCATCCTGACCAACCAGAAGCTGTGCCTGCTGGGCATGATGACCGAGGCCATCCACACCCCGTTCATGTCCGACCGCGCCCTGTCCATCGAGAATGCGCAGTACATCTTCCGCACCATGAAGGACCTGGGCAGCGAGCTGACCTATAAAGAGAACGGCATCATCCGCAACCGTGCCAACGAGGTGCTGACCAAGGCCACCGATCTGCTGAAGGAGATCGAGAAGCTGGGCCTGTTCACCACCATCGAGAAGGGCATCTTCGCCGACGTGAAGCGTCCCAAGGACGGCGGCAAGGGCCTCAACGGCGTTGTGGTCAAGGACGACAAATACTTCAATCCGTTCATTGAAGTCATGAAAGGCAAGGTGGGAGCATGAGCAGCGGACTGTATAACACCCATAAGATCGATTTCGATACCACGCTGGATCTGACCCGCCTGAAGCCCTACGGCGACACCATGAACGACGGTAAGGTGCAGACCAGCTTCACCCTGCCCGTCAAGGATGACGAGCGCGGTGAGGAGGCCGCCCGTCAGATCGCCAAGAAGATGGGCCTTGAGGAACCCAACGTGGCCTATCACGCCCCGCTGGACAAGGAGTTCACCTTCTATGTGGTCTACGGCAGCTGCGTCCACTCCGTCAACTATGAGGACATCCATGTTATCACTGTGGAGTCCGACGTCATGAGCATGGAGGATACCAACGAGTACATCCGTGAGCATATTGGCCGTAAGGTCGTGATGGTGGGCGCCTCCACCGGCACGGATGCCCACACCGTCGGCATCGACGCCATCATGAACCGCAAGGGCTTCGCCGGCCACTACGGCCTGGAGCGCTACGAGATGATCGAGGCCTACAACCTGGGCTCTCAGGTCCCCAACGAGGACTTCATCAAGAAAGCGCTGGAGCTGCACGCCGACGTGCTGCTGGTCTCTCAGACCGTCACCCAGAAGGACGTCCACATCCAGAACCTGACCAACCTCATCGAGCTGCTGGAGGCCGAGGGCCTGCGCGACAAGTTCGTTGTCTGCTGCGGCGGTCCCCGTATCACCCACGAGCTGGCCAAGGAGCTGGGCTTCGACGCCGGCTTCGGCGCCGGCAAGTATGCCGATGACGTGGCTTCCTTCGCCGTGACCGAAATGGTCAAGCGCGGCATGAAGTAATCTTATACAGCCCACTGGGTCAGCCGCCGGAGCGGCTGACCCGGTGACCGCTGTGTAATAAAAAAAGTAGGAGGAACAGAAATGGCTAAGAAACCTGTCTTGACTGCCAAAGAGGCAGCCGCAATGATCCCCGACGGTGCTACCATTATGTGCGGTGGCTTCCTGGCCTGCGGCCAGGCTCGTGCCATCGTCAAGGAGCTGGTGGCCCGCGGCACGAAGGATCTGACCCTGATCGCCAACGACATGGGCCGCGCCACCGGTCCTATGGGCGAAGAGTTCTTTGGTATCGCGGAGCTGATCCACAACCATCAGGTCAAGCGCGTCATCGCTACCCACGTGGGCATGACCCCCGAGGTCGGCCAGCAGAACACCGAGGGCACGCTGGAGGTCAACCTGCTGCCCCAGGGCACGCTGGCGGAGTGCATCCGCGCCGGCGGCGCAGGCCTGGGCGGCGTTCTGACCCCCGTTGGCATCGACACCCTGGTGGAGGACAGCCCCTTCTGCATGGGCCGTCAGACCATCGACGGTAAGGACTACCTGCTGATGAAGCCCATCCGCGCCGATTTCGCCCTGCTGGGCGCTTACAAGTGCGATGAGTTCGGCAACTGCTGGTACAAGGGCACCATGCGCAACTTCAACGTTGTCATGGCCACCGCCGCCGACACCGTTATCGCCGAGTGCGAGTACATCGTTCCCGTGGGCGACATCGAGCCCGAGAACGTCCACACCTATGGTATGTGCGTTGACTACATCGTGGAAGGAGAGAAGAAATAATGGAAAAGTCCGAGATCAAAGGCTTTATTGCCAAGCGCTGCGCGAAAGAGCTGAAAAACGGCGACGTGGTCAACCTGGGTATCGGTCTGCCCACCCTGATCCCCAACTACCTCCCCGAGGGCGTTGAGCTGATCATCCACGCTGAGCTGGGCATCGTCTCCGCGGGCAAATCCCCCAAGGAAGGCGACGCAAACTACGATCCCTACCACGTTGTGGACGCCGGCGGCAGCCCCTCCTCCGTGGCCTACGGCGGCGGCTTCATCGACTCCGCCTCCAACTTCGGCCTGATCCGCGGCGGCCACGTGGACGCCTGCTTCCTGGGCGCTCTGGAGGTGGATGCCCAGGGCAACCTGGCCAACTGGATCATCCCCGGCAAGAAGATGCCCGGCATGGGCGGTGCTATGGACCTGTGCGTCGGCGCGAAGAAGTGCATCGTCTGCATGGAGCACACCGCTAAGGGCAACCCCAAGATCTTCGAGAAGTGCCGTCTGCCCCTCACCGCCTCTCACTGCGTGAATAAGATCATCACCGAGATGTGCGTTCTGGAGGTCACTCCCGAGGGCCTGCTGATGACCGAGATCAACCCCGAGTTCACCGTGGACGATGTGAAGGCCGCTACCGCCGCCCCCATCACCGTCGCCGCTGACCTCCAGAGCATGATCGACTGAT
>USGS01000030.1 GCA_900554275.1 uncultured Eubacteriales bacterium | reverse complement strand
AAGGAAACCGTCAGGGTTTCCTTTCGCGTTTAATCACCCGCCGCAGCGACCAAAATAGCAAAATATAAAACAGTATTATATTTTGCTATTTTGCAGGCAGCTTGTCGGAAAAGTCCGAACGGGCTTTTTCGACAAGCTGAGCGGAGGGACGAAGTCCCTCCGCGATTGCATTTACAGCTTGGCCAGCTGCTCCAAAAGGTCCAGCGCAACGGGCTTTACCGCTGGGGCGCAGGCGTTGAACAGCTCCACCACCCGCTCCCGCTGATACCCCGCCGACACCGGCGAGGCATCCTGAAAAATGCTGCCGAGATCACAGTGTACCGCCTCGCAAACCGTCTGCAGAAGATCGATGGTAGGCCGCACGTGGCCGTTTTCTATTTTGGAAAGATATACGACCGTAATACCGGCCCGTTCGGCGACGGTTTCCTGGGTCAGGCCCGCCTGCTGACGGTAGGTCTTGAGTCGAAGACCGATCACCTTGTAGTCTACCATAAAATCACCCTGGTATAGTTTACCAAAATTATCCAGAGATTTTAATAAACTACAAAATTAACTTGACTTATTAAAATAATGAGACTATACTTTATATGTCAGATTTGGACGATATACAGGACGAGATGCCGCCTAAAGGATAGAAAACCACGGGGACGGCGCGTCCCCGTGGTTTCTCCCCCTCTTGTCCTGCCGGGCAAAGGTCGTGTGCGGTGTTACGCGTGGCCGCGCTTCATCCGAAGCTGAAGCCGGTCGGCAATCATGGCGATGAATTCGCTGTTGGTGGGCTTGCCCTTGGCGGAATTCACCGTATAGCCGAAGTATTTCTGCAGCGTCTCCAGATCGCCTCTGTCCCACGCCACCTCGATGGCGTGGCGGATGGCACGCTCCACCCGGCTGGGGGTGGTACAGAACCGCTTGGCGACCTCCGGGTACAGCACCTTCGTTACGGCATTGATCACGTCCATGTCCTGCACGGTGATGATAATGGCCTCCCGCAGGTACTGGTAGCCCTTGATGTGGGCCGGTACGCCGATCTCATGGATGATGGCCGTCACCTGGCCCTCCAGCTGGGGCAGCACCGGCGCGGCGGGCTCTTCCGGCCGGACGGCCCGGCGCATATGCTCCATCAGCGACTCATTGTTCACCGGCTTGGGCAGGAAGATATACACGCCCAGCCGCTCTGCCTCCCGCTGGAAGCGCTCCGCGCAGAAGGCGGACAGCATAATGCAGCAGGGCGGCTGTTCATCCTGCTCCCGCAGCGTCCGCAGCACCGCCATGCCGTCCAGCAGTGGGAGCATGGCATCCAGGATCAGTATCTGCGGTTTCATCTGCCGCACCATCTGCACTGTGTGCTGGCCGTCCTCCGCTTCCCCCACAACGCGGAAGTCCCCGCTCTTCTCCATTTCTTCGCGGAGCGCCATTCGGTACTCCGCGCTGGAATCTGCCAGCAGAACTGTGATCTTCTCCATAATGATTTCCCCCTGAATTTTGATTGTTTTGCCCATCCGTCCCCCGGCAATTCCGAAAAATTGCACAAATCGGTGGGCTGTTATAAAAAATAGCATATTCGGACATCGTTTTCAAGGCAAAATTGTCGAAGGTGTCTATACTTACCGTGAAACTTTTCGACAAAAATGGGCATAATTGGAAATTCGAAACAGGGACAGACCTCTTGCGCTATGAGGTCTGTCCCTGTCTGCGTTATGGATTTGTATAAAATGACGTTTTCGTGTGTGCGTTCCGTGTCGATCTCCGCGGCCGTGTTGAAAACGCGTATAGGGCCTTATTTCCCGTAGAGCAGGTAGATCAGCCAGTTCAGAAACCGGGCGGGCAGCACCTTTGCCAGGAAAGCAAAGAACTTATAGTCGAAGCGGATGGCGTACAGCGGATGATTGCTGCCGCTGCGCAGGGCCACCTTGGCGATGTACGCCCCGGCCTTGGCCGGGTCCATGCCCGTCTGCTCGTCGTGCTCCATCCGCACCACGGAGCGGCTGATGCGGCCCTGATAGATGTCGTCACCCTCGCTGAGCTTCCGCCGTGCCGCCGTGAAGCCGGTGTGTATGTCGCCGGGCATGACGGCGCACACCGTCACACCGAAGGGCCGCAGCTCGTTGGCCAGGGCCATGGTGTAGGCGTTTACCGCCGCCTTGGTGGCGGAGTAATATGCCTGGAAGGGGATGGGGACGGGCGCGGCCACGGAGCTCAGATTCACGATGCGGCCATGGCCCGCCGCCCGCATCAGCGGCACGACGGCACGGTTCATGTTCACCATGCCGAAGAAATTCACGTCGAACAGGGATCTGGCATCTGTCGTGGAGGTGAATTCGATCGCCCCGGAGATGCCGAAGCCCGCGTTGTTCACCAGAATGTCGATCTGCCCCTCCGCCGCGATGACCTGCGCCACGGCATCGTTGACGGCGCTCTCGTCCGTCACGTCGGCGGAGATGTGGTGCAGACCCTCTACGCCCTCGGCCCGGCGGGACAGCTCGTACACCGTGCAGCCCGCGTCCTTCAGCGCCAGCGCCGTGGCCCGGCCGATGCCGGACGTGCCGCCGGTGACGACGGCGACCTTCTGCTCATTCATGGGCCATCACCTCGCCGATGATGTCCATGGCTTCGTCCAACAGCGCTTCCGTGTGGGTGGCCATGTAGCTGGTGCGCAGCAGGGCCTCGCCCTCCGGCGTGGCCGGCGGCAGCGTGGGGTTCACATACACGCCCCGGTCGTAGATCTCCGCTGCCGCATGCAGGGTGCGGTACGTCTCGTAGGTGTAGATGGGGATAATGGGCGTGGGCGCTTCCAGCGCCGAGGGGCGGATGGTCAGCCCCCGCTCCGTCAGGCCCTTGCGGGCATAGATGCTCAGCTGCCGCAGACGTTCCGGCAGCTCCGGATGCTGCTCCAGCACACGGAGCGCCGCCAGCGCCGTGGCGCAGTTGGCGGGGGGGATGGACGCGGAGAAGATGAAGGGCCGGGAGGTGTGGCGCACGTAGTCTGCCACCTCCGCAGACGCGGCCATGTAGCCGCCCAGGGAGGCCAGCGACTTGGAGAATGTGCCCATATACACGTCCACCTTGTCCTCCAGCCCGAAATAGCTGGCCGTACCGCGGCCGCCGTCGCCCAGCACGCCCAGGCCGTGGGCGTCGTCCACCATGACCCGCGCACCGTACTTTTCCGCCAGGGCGCAGATCTCCGGCAGCCTGGCGATGTCACCGCCCATGGAGAACACGCCGTCGGTGACGATCAGTGCCCCGGCGGTCTCCGGTACTTTCTGCAAACACTTTTCCAGCTCCGCCATGTCGCTGTGGCGGTAGCGCAGCATCTTTCCGTAGGACAGCTGGCAGCCGGCATAGATGCTGGCGTGGTTTTCCCGGTCGCAGATCACGTAGTCGTGCCGACCTACCAACGCGGAGATGATGCCCACGTTGGACTGGAAGCCCGTGCCGAAGGTGACGATGCCCGGCTTGCGCAGGAATTTGGCCAGCGCGTCCTCCAGCTCCAGGTGCATCTCCAGTGTGCCGTTGAGGAAGCGCGAACCGGAGCAGCCCGTGCCGTATTGCTCCAGCGCCTTGACGCCGGCCTCTACCACCACCGGGTCGGTGGTCAAACCCAAATAGTTGTTGGAGCCCAGCATGATGCGGCGCTTGCCCTCCATGATGACCTCCACGTCCTGCCGGGACTCCAGCGCATGGAAGTAGGGATATACGCCCTTTTCCTTCAGCTCCGTGGCCAGGGACGGCGCATAGCACTTCTCAAAAATGTCCATAAATCACCTCTCTATTTGATATACCACATTAGATATACTTGTATTTTTTGAATGAAAATATTATATAGATAGAGAAGCCGCTTGTCAACGGGAACATCACCGACCCAGATGTTCGATGAGCTGGACGATGCCCCGGCTCAGCGCTGCCGCGCCGCACACCGTGCAGATGAATGTGATGGCCTCCATAGGAAAGTCCTCCTTTGCGGTTTTTCTGTATCATACCGGAGGAGCAGACCGGAAAAACGGACAGTGAGCGAAAAAAGACCGCCGAAAGGCGGTCTTTTCCGTTAAGTTTGTTATGGGAAGCGATCTCAGAAATTCTTGATGATGTCCACGATCTCCACGCCGATGCGCTCCTGGGCCTCGTTGGTGGCAGCGCCGATATGGGGCGTGCAGGACACCATGGGGTGGGAGTACAGGGCCTTGTTGGTGGCGGGCTCGTCGGCGTACACATCCAAACCGGCGGCGCGGACCTTGCCGGACTCCAGAGCGGCCAGCAGAGCGGCCTCATCCACGTTGGTGCCGCGGGAGGTGTTGATGATGACCACGCCGTCCTTCATCTTGGCGATGTTCTCGGCGGAGATCAGCGCGCCGCCGTCCACAGCGGGAGCGTGGACGGACACGAAGTCGGCCTTGGCCAGCAGCTCGTCCATCTCCACGTAGGGGATGCCCAGCTGCTCCTCGATGCCGGGGATGTGGAAAATATCAAAGGCGATGACGTTCATGCCGATGGCCTTGGCCATGATGCCCAGGTGCTGGCCGATGCGGCCGAAGCCAACGATGCCCAGGGTCTTGCCCTGCAGCTCGATGCCCTTGCCGTAGGCCTTCTTCTCCCATTTGTCCTCACGCATGGTGTGGCCGGCGATGGAGATGTAGCGGGCGCAGGAGAACATGTGGCCCATAGCCAGCTCCGCCACGGACTGGGAGGAGGCCTTGGGGGTGTTCTTCACGGTGATGCCGTTGGCCTCGGCGTACTTCACGTCGATGTTGTCCACGCCCACGCCGCCGCGGATGATGAGCTTCAGCTTGCCGCCCTTGGCCTCGTCAATGTGGTTGGCGCGGACCTTGGTCTTGGAGCGGACCACCACGGCGTCGAAATCACGCAGGGCAGCGCCCAGCTGATCCGGCTCGTAGAACTGCTCAACGACCTCGTGACCCATCTCGCGCAGCTGCGCCATAGCGGTCTTGTCCATACCGTCAGTAACCAAAATACGCATGATACTTCTCCTTTTTTATAATAATGTTGGGGTATTTTATTTGTGCTCGGCCTCGAACTTCTTCAGGAATTCCACCAGCGCCTCGGCGCCCTCGATGGGCATGGCGTTGTAGACGGAGGCGCGCAGGCCGCCCACGGACTTGTGGCCCTTCAGGTTGTCGTAGCCGGCGGCCTTGGTGGCAGCCACCACCTCGGCGTCCAGCTCGGCGCTCTCGGTGACGAAGGGGATGTTCATCAGGCTGCGGAACTCGGGCTCCACCGTACCGTTGAACATCTTGGACTGATCCAGGAAGTCGTAGATGACCTTGGCCTTGGCGATGTTGCGCTTGTGCATCTCCTCCAGGCCGCCGATGCTCTTAAGGTACTTGAAGACCTTGCCGCAGCAGTAGATGGCCCAGCAGTTGGGGGTGTTATACATAGAGCCGTTGTCGGCCTGGGTCTTGTAGCTCATGTAGATGGGCATCTTGGGGTCGATGTCCTCACGGATCAGATCCTCGCGGATGATGACCACCACCATGCCGGCAGGGCCCACGTTCTTCTGCACGCCGGCGTAGATCATGCCGTAGTCGGAGACGTTGCAGGGCTTGCTGAGGAACATGGAGGACTGGTCGGACACCAGGATATGGCCCTTGGTGTTGGGCAGCTTGTTCCAGGTCACGCCGTGGATGGTCTCGTTCTCGCAGATGTAGACGTAGTCGGTATCCTCGGGGATGTCCAGGTCGGAGCAGTCGGGGATGTAGCTGTAATTCTTATCCTTGGAGGAGGCGGCCACGATGACCTCGCCGTACTTCTTGGCCTCGGCAATGGCCTTCTTGGACCATGCGCCGGTCTCGATGTAGACGGCCTTGCCGTTCTTCATCAGATTCCAGGGGATAGCCGCAAACTGCAGGGTCGCGCCGCCCTGGATGAACAGCACCTTGTAGTTGTCGGGGATGTTCATCAGCTCCCGCAGGTCGGCCTCGGCCTCGTCCATGATCTGCTGGAACACCTTGGAGCGGTGGCTCATCTCCATGACGCACATACCACTGCCGCGGTAGTTCATCATTTCGTCCCGGATCTCCTCCAGAACAGGCTCGGGCATCATGGCAGGGCCGGCGGAGAAGTTAAAAGTACGACCGTATTTCATTTGGTTTTCCTCCTATTTGTATATTGTTGGGTTTTCCTTGTGCCTTCTTGCGTTTGGTAATATATAGTATACGGCATCGCCGCGCCATAATCAACAGCAAAAATGAAAAAAAGTCAGATAAACTCAAAAATTTTCAGTCGTCCGGAAGAAAATTCAGACACGGTTTGACACCGCCTGCGCCGGGTGATACAATGGACGTCTGCAAAGACGGTGTTAAGGAGAAGCGAGAGAAGCATGGACAGACTGAAAGAACGGATGGCCCATATCGGCCTGTATGTGGCCGCGCTGCTGAAATGGATGGCGGTGGGCGCGCTGGTGGGAGGCGTGGGCGGCTTCGTGGGCGCGGCGTTCCACCTGGGCGTCAGCTACGCCACCGCGGTACGGCAGGCCCGCCCCTGGATATTGTACCTGCTGCCCGTGGGCGGCGTGGTCATCGCCGGGCTGTATAAGTTATGTAAACTTGAGGGCAAGGGCACGAACGCCGTTATCGAGTCCGTCCATTTCGGCAAGTCCGTCCCCACGCTGCTGGTGCCGCTGATCTTCGTGGCCACCGTCATCACCCACCTCTTAGGCGGCAGCGCGGGCCGCGAGGGCGCGGCGCTGCAGATCGGCGGCGGCATCGGCTACCGCACCGGCACGCTGCTGCGATTGGGGGAGAAGGATCTGCCGCTGGCCACGCTGTGCGGCATGAGCGGCGTGTTCGCAGCCCTGTTCGGCACGCCCCTGACCGCCACGGTGTTCGCCCTGGAGGTCATCAGCGTGGGCGTGCTGTACTACGCAGGGCTGCTGCCCTGCATCACCGCGTCCCTGACGGGCTACTACATCGCCACCGTCATGGGCGTTGAGCCCACCCGCTTCACCGTGGACATGCCCGCCCTGAGCTGGCCCACGCTGGGGCTGGTGACGGCGCTGGCGGTGGGCTGCGCGCTGGTGAGCATCCTGTTCTGCCGGGGGCTGCACATCACGGAGCGTCTGGCGGAGCGGTGGCTGAAAAACAGCTTTCTCCGGGCCGCTGTGGGCGGCCTTATCATCGTGCTGGCCACGCTGGCGCTGGGTACGACGGACTACAACGGCGCGGGTATGGACGTGATCCAGCGGGCCGTGGAGCAGGGGCAGGCCGACGGGTGGGCCTGGTTTCTGAAGCTGGCGTTTACCGCCGTGACCATCGGCTGCGGCTTCAAGGGCGGCGAGGTCGTGCCGTCGTTCTTCGTGGGCGCGACGTTCGGCTGCGCCGCCGGGGAACTGCTGGGACTGCCGCCGTCCTTCGCGGCAGCTGTCGGACTGGTGGCCGTGTTCTGCGGCGCGGTGAACTGCCCCATCGCCTCGGTGATCCTCAGCGTGGAGCTGTTTGGCGCGGGAGGCATGGCCTACTTCGCCGCCGCCTGCGCGGTGAGCTACCTGCTGTCCGGCTACTGCGGGCTGTACAGCAGTCAGACCATCCTGTACTCCAAGCTGCGGGCGGAGTTCATCAACGTGCATACAAAGGAATAGCAGGAATAGCAGGAATAGCAGAAAATGCCGCCGTCCCGGCGGCATTTTCTGCGCCTGCGGATAAGGGCCTGCAAGAAAATATAAGGGCGAATTAAGCAAAATTTTAACATCTGTTCAAATAATCCTGTTAAAAACGTGGTAAGCTGTGGGCAGTACAAAGGAGAAAGGCATATATCCATGAAACGCACCTTGACGGAGAAACAGAAAAAAGCGCTGTCTGTCGCGGCAGCTGCCATATTTGTGGTGCTTTTTGCGGCGCTGGCCTGGTTCGTGGGCCGGCCCATGATCCGCTTTGCCCGCCAGCCGGAGCAGTTCCACGCCTGGGTGGACAGCCACGGCGTATGGGGCTGCGCCGCCTATGCCGCCATGGTGTTTTTGCAGGTGGTGGTGGCTGTCATCCCCGGCGAGCCCCTTGAGATCGCGGGGGGCTACGCCTTCGGTGCGTGGTGGGGAACGGTGCTGTGCCTTGCAGGCGCGGTGCTGGGCAGCGTGGCGGTGTTCGCACTGGTACGGCGCTGGGGCAGGCCGCTGGCGGAGGTGTTCTTCCCCAGGGAGAAGCTGGACAAGCTGCAGTTCCTCCACTCCTCACCCAAACGCACGGCGCTTTTCTGGCTGATCTTCGCTGTTCCCGGCACGCCCAAGGACCTGCTGTGCTATTTCGCCGGGCTGACGGACATGAAGTGGCCCTCCTGGCTGCTTATCGCCGCCGTGGGGCGGCTGCCGTCCATCGTCACGTCCACGGTAGGGGGCGGCGCACTGGGCGAGCAGAACTACGCGGCGGCGGCCATCGCCTTCGGCGTGGCGCTGGCGGCGGCGGGGGTGGGGTATCTCATCTATCGGATCGTGTGCCGCCGGAACGGACAAAACGGCAGGACGGAGGCGTAAAATCGACGAGATTGGCGAAATATTTCCGCCAATCTGTCCAAATATGACATTTATTTTTAGCTAACCTGCAGAAATATTAAAAATTTCCCCGCTGGCTCTTGCAGACCCGAAAATGGGGTGCTATACTCGACTCATAAGTGCAGATTGGGACACAAGCGCCCATGGGCGCTTTATCCTTTGTTACACAAAGGATAGGTGTGTTGTATCTGCAAAAAAATTATTGTAAAGGGGTAACAAGAGCATGAGCAACAAAAAGGCAACCAAACGCGCATTGCTGACCAGCATCACAGCGCTGGCCATGTGTGTGGTCATGCTGGTGGGCACTACGTTTGCGTGGTTCACCGACACGGCTACCGCCAATGTCAACAAGATCCAGGCAGGTAAGCTGGATGTGGCACTGGAGATGAAGGACAGCGCCGGCAACTGGGTCACCGCCGAGGGCAAGACGCTGAACTTCGTAAAGGCGGCCGGTGGCGAGAGCCAGGCTATCCTGTGGGAGCCGGGTGCAGAGTACAAGCTGCCTGAGCTGCGCGTGGTGAACAATGGCAATCTGAACATCAAGTACAAGGTGGAAGTCACCGGTATTCAGATGAACCGTCAGCCCGTCGCCGGTGTGTTTGACCTGAACGATGTGATCACCTGGAAAGCCGATGGCCTGACTTTGGGCACTGAGGCCACTTTGAATCCCACGGAAAGTAAGGCGTTTACGATCTCCGGCAAGATGGACACCGCTGCGGGCAACGACTATCAGGGCCTGACGATCAACGGCGTTTCCATCACGGTGTATGCCACGCAGGCTACTGGCGAGTATGACAGCACCCGCAACGATTACGATACCTCTGCGGGTTACTCTGTTGTGGTTCTGCCCAAAACCGCCAATGCCGCAATGAGTAAGGATACTACGGAGAGCAAGTATGAATACGAGGCCGCTGACGGAACAGTCAAGGCTGAGATCCCCACCAATGCGGTGGCGGCAAACGAGACTCCCACAGTTTCTATCAGACCTGTTGCAGATGCTGCTACCGGTAAGTTCGTGGTTGATGCCGGTAACGGTACAGAAAAGGTCGCCTATGAGATCAGCATTTCCAATATAGCTGCCGGTTCGACCGAGCTGGCCAAGGTCTCCTTTAAGCTGGGCGCTGGTCTGACTAACGTTGCACTGAAGCATGAGAACCTGGTGATGACTTCGAAGAGCAGTGAGGCTGATCTTACGGCTGCGGATACCTTCTACTATGATGCTGCCACTGGTATGGTGACCATCGCTGTCGATCACTTCTCTGTATTCTCTGTTACTTATGCCGCGCCTGTTACACTTCCCTCGCGGATGCTTTCGCGGTGGCCAAGGATGGCGATACCATCATGCTGCTGAAAAATACCAATGGCAATGGCATCAAGGTTCTGCCTAATACCTTTGCAAACAACGGCCTGACGGTTGACTTCAACGGCTATGTTTACACCGTTGGAGGTGTGCTGGTCGGCAGCGCTACCACTGGTACGAACGCGTTCCAGTTGAACCAGGGCAACAAGATTACCTTCAAGAACGGTAGCATTGTCGGTGTGACCGAGGGTACTAAGCCTGCTGAGGACACCCCTGACTGGAAAGGCGCTCCGGCTATCGTGCTCCAGAACTATTGCAACCTGGTGCTGGACAACATGATCGTGACCGGCGGTGATGAGACGGTCTACACCATGTCCAACAACTGCGGCGATATCGTTATCAACAATACCACTATCAATGCCGGTAAAGCTCAAGGGTACAAGGACGGCCCGTATGCGTTTGACGTTTATGGCGGTTTCCAGAGCTATGGCAATGTGACCGTGAAGGTGGACGGCAACAGTGTTATCAACGGCGATATTGAAGTCGCGCATGGTGATCGTGCGAAAAATAACAATGCTAACACCTTGATCCTCGGTGACTGCACCATCAACGGCAATATTCTCAAGAGTGACGGCACTTTGAACTTCGCGGGCAATGTTACGCTGAACGGCAACGTTAATGTGACGGAGAATAAGGATGATGTCGCAAACCGTATTACCGTCACCGGAAAGACGACCCTGAACCTGAGCGGCAAGATCATCACGCCGAATGATATGGGCAACAACGATACGAATTTCACAGCTCTGATCGTTGACGCGGATACCACCATCAACGCGGGTGTGAATGGCGGTATTGACACGCAGACGAACGGTGGTTATGGTATCAATGTACGCAACGGTGCAACGCTGACCATCAACGGCGGTACGTACTACGGCGGCGGCACGGCGGTGCAGGTGCAAAAGGGTACGCTGGTGATCAACGATGGTGCTTTTGAGGTTGAGCCGTATAGTAATCCTACATATGGTTATAAGTTCCTGATCAACTGCATTGATGCGGCTTATAAGGATGGCACGGCCAAGATCATGGTCAGGGGTGGCTCGTTTGTGAATTACGATCCCTCTGACAGTGCTTCTGAGAACCCCCGCGGCAACTTCGTGGATGAGGGCTATAGCTGCACTGAGGATAACGGTGTTTGGACTGTCACCAAGAACGCCTGACATAAGTTAATAACCAACACTCCCATCCGGGAGTTCCCAAAGAGGGGAGACGCGCGCGTCTCCCCTCCTTTTTTATGCGGCAAAAGAACGGCCTATTTCATCAAACAGGCTTGACAAGTAAGCAGTTGTATCCTATAATAAGCAATAGATTAGAAAACAAACACGCGCTTAGGAGGTGGAGGCTGTGACACAGCGGGAGCGGCAGATACTGGAGTGGATACGGGAGAACCCGCTGATCTCCCAGCAGGAGCTGGCGGAGAAGGCGGGCATCACCCGTTCCAGCGCCGCGGTGCATATCTCGAACCTGATGAAGAAGGGCTACATCGCCGGGCGGGGCTACCTGCTCCGGGAGGAGAAGTACATCGTGGTGGTGGGCGGCGTGAATATGGACATCGGCGCAGTCAGCGCCGACCGGCTGGTGGCCCGGGACTCCAACCCCGGCCGCGTGACCACATCGCTGGGCGGCGTGGGCCGCAATATCGCCCACAACCTCTGCCTGCTGGGCGAGCAGACGGCCATGGTCACGGTGCTGGGGCAGGACGCCTTTGCCCAGTCGGTGCAGGAGAACGCGGCGGACATCGGGCTGGACCTGCACCACAGCGCCACCATCCCCGGCGGGCGTACCGGCACGTATCTGTTCATCGACGACAGCGACGGCGACATGGCGCTGGCGGTGAACGACATGGCCATCTACGACCACATGACGCCGGAGTTCCTGCGCCAGCGGCTGGATTTCATCAACCACGCCGGGCTGGTGGTGGTGGAGACGAACCTGCCGGAGGTGTCGCTGCAGTGGCTGTGCCAGCACTGCACCGCGCCCATGCTGGCCGACCCGGTGTCCACCATCAAAGCACCGAAGCTGAAGCCGGTGCTGGGCCGCCTGACGGCGCTGAAGCCCAACCGCATGGAGGCGGAGCTGCTGAGCGGCGTGCCCATCCGCTGCGACGCCGACGCGGCGCTGGCGGCGCAGAAGCTGCTGGAGACGGGCCTGCGGCAGGTGTATATCTCTTTGGGCGCGGACGGGATGTACGCCGCCGACCGGGAGGGGCACACCGCCCGGGCGGCCTGTCCCAAGGTGCAGGTGGCCAACGCCACCGGCGGCGGCGACGCTATGGCGGCGGCGCTGGCAGCGGGCATCGCCCGTGGCTGGCCGCTGGAGGAATGCGCGCGGCTGGCCGCCGGCGCGGGCGCGCTGGCCTGTACCGCTGAGACCACCATCCACCCCGGCATGAGCTGGGAGAATATAGAATACATACTCAACAAGGAGGAACAGTGATATGAACCGTTATTTGGACGTCGCCCCCGAGGTGCAGGAGGCTATCAAGGCCGGCAAGCCCGTTGTGGCGCTGGAGAGCACCATCATCAGCCACGGTATGCCCTATCCTCAGAACGTGGAGACGGCGCTGAACGTGGAGAAGATCATCCGCGAGCACGGCGCTGTGCCCGCCACTATCGCCATCATCGGCGGGCGGCTGAAGGCCGGACTGACCCCGGAGGAGATCGACTATTTGGGCAAGACCGGCGCGGGCGTCACCAAGGCCAGCCGCCGCGATCTGCCTATTTTGGTGGCAGAGAAGCGGGACGGCGCCACCACTGTGACCACCACCATGATGATCGCCGCCATGGCGGGCATCGAGGTGTTCGCCACCGGCGGTATCGGCGGCGTGCATCGCGGCGCGGAGACCACCATGGACATCTCCGCCGACCTGGAGGAGCTGGCTCAGACCCCGGTGATGGTGGTGTGCGCCGGTGCGAAATCCATTCTGGATTTGGGTCTGACGCTGGAGTATTTGGAGACCCACGGCGTGCCGGTCATCGGCTATCAGACCGAGGAGCTGCCCGCGTTCTACACCCGGAAGTCCGGCTTCGGCGTGGACTACCGGCTGGACACCCCCGCCCAGCTGGCGGAGGCGTTCCATGTCAAGCGTGAGCTGGGCCTGCGGGGCGGTATGCTGGTCACCAATCCCATCCCCGAGGCGTACTCCATGGACGCGGACGTGATCAACAAGGCCATTGACGAGGCGGTGGAGGAGGCCAGGGAGCAGGGCATCCACGGCAAGGCCACCACACCGTTCCTGCTGGCGAAGATCAAGGACATCACCGGCGGCGACAGCCTGGCCGCCAACATCCAGCTGGTCTACAACAACGCTGGGCTGGCGGCGGACACCGCCTGCGAGCTGGCCAGGCTGCGGAAGGCCGACTGACGGTGGCGGCGCTGTTGTCTGACCCCGCCGGGCTGCTGGCCGTCTATTTGGCCGCCATCAACCTGGCCACGTTTATCGTCTACGGCGCAGACAAGCGCCGCGCCCGGAAAGGGAAGTGGCGCGTGCCGGAAAAGACGCTGTTCCTGCTGCCCCTGCTGGGGGGCAGCGCCGGTGCGTTGCTGGGAATGCGTATGTTTCATCACAAGACGAAGCACTGGTATTTTGTGTGGGGCATCCCCGCCATATTGCTGGCGCAGATGGCGCTGGCGGTGTGGCTGCTGACAAAGTAAGGAGGACACCATGGAGATACGGAAGGCGACAGAGGCCGACATCTCCGCCGTGGCCGCCATCTATGACGCGCTGCTGGACAGGGAAGAGCAGGGGCTGCTGTCTACCGGCTGGACGCGGGGCGTATACCCCACGGAGCAGACGGCTTGGGACGCGCTGGCGGCGGGCACGCTGTACGTGCTGGAGGACGGCGGCCGGGTGACAGCCGCTGCCAAGATCGACCAGACACAGATGGCGCAGTATGCCCAATGTCATTGGCAGCACGACGCGCCGCCGGAGCAGGTGCTGGTGCTCCACACGCTGGTGGTCGATCCGGCGGTGAAGGGAAAGGGGTACGGCACGGCCTTCGTGGCGTTCTATGAGCGGCTGGCCCGCGACACGGGCCGCCCGTACCTGCGTATCGACACCAACGCCCGCAACACTCCGGCCCGCGCCCTGTATCGCAAGCTGGGCTATACCGAGGCGGGCATCGTGGCCGGTACGTTCAACGGCATCCCCGGCGTGCAGCTGGTCTGCCTGGAAAAGAAAGTGTGACTGTTGCATCTGCAACTTTTGTTTCCCCGGAAACGGCGTATACTACATCCAAAGAGATCCGAAAGAAATACAAAGGAGTTGGTAGTATGGCGATCATCCATGCCAATGAGGCGAGCTTCAGGGAGAATGTGCTGGGGGTCAAGGGCACGGTGCTGGTGGACTTCTGGGCCAACTGGTGCGGTCCGTGCCGTATGCTCGCCCCGGTGCTGGAGGAGGTGGCCGCGGCCCATCCTGACGTGTCGGTGGTGAAGGTGGATGTGGACGAGAACATGGCCTTGGCGGCCGCGTTCCAGATCGAGAGCATCCCCACGCTGCTGGTGTTCCGCGACGGCCAGCTGGCGCACAAAAGCATCGGTTTTGTCTCCCGTGAGGAGATAGAAAAGCTCATCGGCTGAAAAAGTCCCGCAGGCCAGCGCCTGCGGGACTTTGCTGCGCAAAGGCACAGCAAAATAAAAGAAGTTTTATGCCTTGACACCGCCCTGTTTCCCGGGTACAATGGGGCAAACTTTTACAGATAGGAGGTAGTGTTATGAATATCGGTCTGCTGGGCTTCGGCGTGGTGGGCGGCGGCGTGTGGGAGCTGGCCGCCGGCCGTCAGGACGTGAACGTGACGCGGGTGCTGGTGCGCCGTCCCAAGGAGGGACTGCCCGCCGCCGTCGCGACGACGGACGTGAACGACATCCTGGGCGACGACGCCATCGACACGGTGGTGGAGGTCATGGGCGGGCTGCACCCGGCCTATGAATATGTCACTGCCGCCATGGAGCGGGGCAAGAACGTGGTCACCGCCAACAAGGCCCTGATCGCCGCCTATTATCAGGAGCTGACGGCGCTGGCAGAGGAAAAGGGCGTGGCCCTGCGCTGCACCGCCGCCGTGGGCGGCGGCATCCCCTGGCTGGTGAACCTGGCCCGGGTGAAGCGGCTGGACACCGTGTGCGAGGTGGGCGGCATCATGAACGGCACCACCAACTTCATCATGGACGCCATGCACAAGAGTCCTGTCAGCTTCGACGCTATTCTCAAGGAGGCCCAGGACCTGGGCTACGCCGAGGCAGACCCCTCCGCCGACATCGACGGCGACGACATCCGCCGTAAGCTGTGTATCTCCGCCAACATCGCCTTTGACGCGGTGCTGGACGAGACGGCCATCCCCACCTTCGGCATCCGCACCGTCACGGCGGAGGACATTGCCTCGTTCCAAGCCCACGGCTTCGTCTGCAAGCTGCTGGCCACCGCCCAAGCGGCGGAGGACGGCGTGTGCGCCTTCGTTGAGCCCACGCTGGTGGACAAGTCCGAGCCGGAGGCCGCCGTGCCCGCCAACTATAACCTGATCGGCTATACCGCTGAAAGGGTGGGGAAGCAGACGTTCTTCGGCCAGGGTGCGGGCCGTTTCCCCACCGCCAGCAACGTCATGCAGGACTGCCTGACCGTCCTGGCGGGGGAGAAGGGCTTCTACACCGCCAAGGCCGTGCCGGATGCGCTGTGCGCCGCCGCTGCCCATCCCTACTATGTCCGCACCGCCGCGCCGGATGCGTTCCTGCGCAGCCGCGTGGCCGACGACTGGGGCACGGGCGTGGTCACCGGCGCGGTGGATGTGTACGAGATGCTGGCCTGGGCCAAGCGGCAGCGGGAGATAGACCCTACCTGCTTCATTGCCGCCATCCGCTGAAAAAACGCGAAAAGAACCGCCGGTAGGCGGTTCTTTTTTCGTATCAGTCTCCCACGCCGGTGTGGATGACCTTTCCCATGTTCCACAGCAGGGCCACCCGTTTGGCGGCCTCCAGCCGCTCCTCCGGCGTGCGGTAGTCGGCGTGGGCCGTCTCCGCGCCGCAGTCCATGCAGGCCACGGACACGCACCAGCCCTGCTCGTCCTGCATCACGCCCGCGCCGCGGCAGACGGGGCAGTCCTCCAGCTCGATCTCAAAAATAGGGTCCATGTGCAGCCTCCTTATATTTCAGTGGGGACAGCATAGCACATTCCGCGGGAAATGGCAACGGGCAGGCGGGACAAAACTCAGCCTTGTAAATCTCCCGGTTATGGTCTATAATACTACTCACTGTAACCATTACCGCAAAACTACACAGGAAAAGGTGAAATGATATGGAACGTATGAAAATCGCTGCGATCTTTGCCGATCAGGACACCCTGAGCGGCAGGGAGGTCACCGTCTGCGGCTGGGCCAAAACTATCCGCGACATGAAGACCTTCGGCTTCATCGAGCTCAACGACGGCTCCTGCTTCAAGAATTTACAGGTGGTCATGTCCGCCGAGGAGCTGGCCAACTATAAGGAGATCGCCGCGCAGAACGTGGGCGCGGCCCTCATCGTCCGCGGCACGGTGGTGCTGACGCCGGACGCCAAGCAGCCGCTGGAGGTCAAGGCCCATTCTATTGAGGTGGAGGGCAAGTCCACCCCGGATTACCCTCTGCAGAAGAAGCGCCACAGTGTAGAGTTCCTGCGCACCATCCAGCACCTGCGTCCCCGCACCAACCTGTTCTCCGCCACATTCCGCGTCCGCTCCGTGGCGGCCTACGCCGTCCATGAGTTCTTCCAGAGCCGGGGCTTTGTCTACGTTCAGACGCCCATCATCACCGGCTCTGACTGCGAGGGCGCCGGCGAGATGTTCCAGGTCACGACCCTGGACCTGAACAACGTCCCCAAGACCGCCGACGGCCAGGTGGACTACGCCCAGGACTTCTTCGGCAAGAAGACCAGCCTTACCGTGTCCGGCCAGCTCAACGCCGAGAACTTCGCCATGGCCTTCGGCGATGTCTACACCTTCGGCCCGACGTTCCGCGCCGAGAACTCCAACACCCAGCGCCACGCCGCCGAGTTCTGGATGATCGAGCCGGAGATGGCCTTCTGCGATCTGGCGGGCGACATGGACGTGGCCGAGGCCATGATCAAGCACATCATCCGCCGTGTGCTGGAGCGCTGCCCCGACGAGATCGACTTTTTCAACAGCTTCGTGGATAAGGGGCTGAAGGAGCGGCTGGAGCACGTGATGACCAGCGACTTTGGCCGCGTCAGCTACACCGACGCGGTGGAGATCCTGAAGAAGAACAACGACAGGTTCGACTACAAGGTGGACTGGGGCACGGACCTGCAGACGGAGCACGAGCGCTACCTCACCGAGCAGGTGTTCAAAAAGCCCGTGTTCGTCACCGACTATCCCAAGGAGATCAAGGCGTTCTATATGCGCCTGAACGACGACGGCAAGACCGTGGCCGCGGCGGACTGCCTGGTGCCCGGCATCGGCGAGATCATCGGCGGCAGCCAGCGCGAGGAGCGGCTGGACATGCTGGAGGCCCGCATCCGGGAGCTGGGCATGAAGCCCGAGGACTACTGGTGGTACTGCGACCTGCGGCGCTACGGCAGCTGCCGCCACGCCGGCTTCGGCCTGGGCTTTGAGCGCATGGTCATGTATCTGACGGGCGTCAGCAACATCCGGGATGTGGAGCTTCATCCCCGCACCGTGGGCAACGCCGAATTCTGAGAAATACACAAAAATAGAGGCTCCCCCAGCCGGGGGAGCCTCTATTTTAAACTGTCCAAAAAGGGTGAAACCCTTTTTGGACAAAAGGCTTGCAGTCTGCTGCGCGCATAATTGGTTCGCCGATGGCGAACCAATTCCACACTTGCAGCCTGAGCAGAATTTTCGGCCAGGTACACGCCCCGGCCGAAAATGATTTCATT
>USGS01000029.1 GCA_900554275.1 uncultured Eubacteriales bacterium | reverse complement strand
AATCATACAGTCTGGCAGCATTTAACAGCGCGATTTCCCGCAAAGCCTTTATTACCAACACTTCCCGGCATCAGTCAACACGACGTAAAATTGCCCTGCGACAATTCAAGTCCCGCCTCGCGCACCAACAAAAAAGAGACATCCGAACGGATGTCTCTTTTTTTGTTGGTGCGGCACTTTGCTCTGCAAATTGGTCACCTGCGGGCAGGATGGCTGAACGCGCAAGGGAGTCCCGCAAAGGCTTCCCCTCCACACCCCCCATTTTTCTGCGGGACATACGGTGACAAACGCCCCGCGGCGTGCTATACTACCCTCATCACCACCAAGGAGGACGTACCATGCGTATCAACTGGTTCAAGGACGAAAATCACCTGGTCTACATCAACGGCGAAACGCAGCTGGCGGAGCTGGAGCGAACGCTGCACTTCCCCGGCCTGGAGGAGGCCGCCAACGAGCTGCGGCAGCACCCCACGGCGGAGGGCTTTACCATCAAAGGCCCAAAGCGCACCAGCGGGCGGCTTTTTGTGCCCGACCTGACCTTCGGCGAGCATATCGAGATGGGGGAGAACATCTTCTTCTACATGGGCGAGATGCAGGAGTGCTACGTCATCTACTGGCTGGACGCGCCGGTGGCCAAATGAGCAAAAACAACACCGGCGGCGTTGCCCACACGCGGCCGGTGCTGTTTTCTAATGCTTAACATCCTCTTAACGCTTCGCAGGATTATAATACAAAAAAACCTGCCGAGCAGGAGGGAAGCACCATGACGGATATTTGGAAAGAACTGCGGGACGAGGGCATCGACCCCGCCCTGCTGGATGAGATACAGACCTTCCGTGCCCAGCACCCCGCGCCGCCGGAGGCCCAGTCCCGCATCCCCGCGCCTCACTACCTTTACTATGGCAAGGAGATATGGGAGAGCGCCGCCGCCGCGCTGCTGTGCGGCGAGCACCTGCTGCTGGCCGGCCCGAAGGCCACCGGCAAGAACGTGCTGGCGGAGAACCTGGCCACCGTGTTCGGCCGCCCCAGCTGGGACGTGTCCATGTACGTCAACGTGGACGCGGCCGCCCTCATCGGCGCGGACACCCTGAAGGACGGCCAGGTAGTGTTCCGGGAAGGCCCGGTCTGCGCCTGCGCCCGGCTGGGCGGCTTCGGCGTGCTGGATGAGGTGAATATGGCAAAGAACGAGGCCCTGGCCGTGCTCCACGCCACGCTGGACTTCCGCCGCGTCATTGACGTCCCCGGCTACCGGCGCATCCAGCTGGACGACGCCGCCCGCTTCATCGGCACGATGAACTACGGCTACGCCGGCACGCGGGAGCTGAACGAGGCGCTGGTCTCCCGCTTCGTGGTGCTGGATATGCCCGTGATCTCCGAGGAAAACCTGCAAAAGCTGCTGCGCCGCACCTTCCCCGCTCTGTCCCCCCAGTGGGCGGAGCAGTTCGCCGCCTTGTTCCGCGACCTGCGGCAGAAGTGCGACGGCGGTGAGATCACCACCAAGGCGCTGGATCTCCGCGGCCTGCTGTCCGCCCTGCACCTGGTGAAAAAGGGCATCACCAGCGGCGACGCCCTGCGCCTGGGCGTGATCAACAAGGCCTTCGACCCCTTTGAGCGTCAGCTGGTGGCCGATGCCGTCTGGTCGCGCATCCCCCAGGATGCCACCCGCGCCCAGCTGTTCACCGCCTGATATGGACCGCCAGGAATTACAGGCCCGCCGGGGCGAGAACCAGGTCTGGAACGGCTCAGGCAACTACACCGTCAAGCCGGACTATCTGGCCTTTGACCCCAACGGCGACCCGGAGCTGTACTGGAATACGATCATGGGCGCTGCCGCCCGGCGCTGCGACTTCGCCCGCTTCCAGCCCCTGCTCCACAATTTTCAGCAGCAGCCCCAGGGCGATGTCTACAGCGACGTGTTCTTTCTGGCGCTGGAGAGCGTCGTCTACGCCTGGGAGCTGCCCCGCCGCCCTGTGCTGGCGTCCCTGCGGCGCAGCTATGCCCATGCGCTTTTAGACCGCACGCCCACCGCCGAGCCCCGCACCCTGCCCTCCCTGCGCCGGGCCTGGTGCGGCCGGGTGCTGGGCCTTGCCGCCCCGGAGGATGACTGGCAGCGCGGCTTTCTCGACGCGCTGACGCTGCCGCCGGCCACCACCGAACCCCAGCTCACTGAGGCGGTGGAGGCCGCCCTCTACCGCTATATGAACCGTCCCCGCCGCGCCGTTACCGACCGCCAGTGGGCGGCCTTCGCAGGCCGCAGCCTGCTGCACCGGGGCAAAAGCGGCGGCCTTGTCCGGCCCAACGCCCTCCGGGGCTTTGCCCGCACCCCTGCCGCTGGCAGCGGTCAGCTGGCCCGGCCCGGCCTGCTGTCCTTCCTCCGGGGTGTCACCCCCGAGCCGATCCTCCGCCGCTACGTCACCGACTGCTTCGGCGTGTCCATGCTGACCCCGGCGGAGCTGGCCCAGGCGGAGCGGGAGCTGTGCACCGGCCCGCACCAAAACTGCCGCCTTCACTTCACCCGTGGCGAACCGTCCAAAGCCGCCCGCAGCGGTGATGCCGCCTGGGACGCCCAGTCCTTCCAAAAGCAGCGGGAGAAGAACCGCGCCTACTACAACGACCACCTGGTGCAGAACCGGCTGGTCATCTCCCAGCTGACACAGAAGCTGCAAAACACGCTGCTCCTCCGCAGCGACACAGACCAGTCCCGAAGCCGCGCCGGTGCGCTGCGGAGCGACATTGTGTGGCGCGCCGCAGCGCTGGACGACACCCGTGTGTTCACCCGCACCAGCCAGGAGCACCCCGGCGGCCTGTCGGTAGACATCCTGCTGGACGGCTCTGCCTCCCAAAACCAACAGCAGGAAAAGCTCTCCACCCAGGCGTATATCCTGTCCGAGAGCCTGACACGCTGCGGCATCCCCGTCCGCGTCACCGCCTTCTGCTCTGTCAGCGGCTGCACGGTGCTGCGCGTCCTCCGGGACTACGGCCAGCGCTCCGGCGACGATGTCTTTGACTACGTGGCCGCCGGCTGGAACAGGGACGGCCTGGCCCTCCGAGCCATGAACTGGCTGCTCCGCCGCCAGCCCTTGGGCGATAGATCTCTGCTGCTGGTGCTGTCCGACGCCAGCCCCAACGACGACCAGCCCATTCCCCTCCCCGGCCTGCCCGTGGGAGGCCACGGCTATACCGGGGAACGGGGCGTGGCGGATACCGCCGCCGAGGCCGCCCGCCTGCGGCTGCAGGGCGTCACCCCCGTCTGCGTCTTTACCGGCACGGACCGGGAAGTCCCCGCCGCCCGCCGGATCTACGGCGCGGCCATGACCCGCATCCCCTCCGTGGGCTGGTTTGCCGACGCCGTCACCAAGCTGCTGCAAAGCCAGCTGCGGAAAGAATGACATAAAAAGCAGGAGGCTTCCCGCCTCCTGCTTTTTATGTCATTCAGAACCCCAGCACCACGCCCACCACGGCGGAGATGCCGATAAAGATGATGGGATGCCACTTCTTCGTGACCTTCACCCAGTTGGTGAACACCAGCAGCACCGCCGCCAGCGCCAGCGCCGGCCAGTTCAGCAGCGCCAGTCCCGTCTTGCCGCTGTGGAGCAGCGCCACCGGCACGACGGAGATGCCCGCCGCCGCCACCAGCGCCGTGGACGCGGGCCGCAGGCCATAAAACGCACCGCTGACCCACTTGCTGTCCCGGAACGCCTTCAGAAACGCCGCCACGATAAGGATCACGATCACCGACGGCGTCACCAGGCCCAGCGTGGCCACCAGCGCTCCCGGCACGCCCCCGGTGGTAAAGCCCACATACGTGGCCATGTTCACACCGATCGGCCCGGGCGTGGACTCCGACACCGCCAGCATATCCGCCAGCTGTGCGCGGGTGAACCACCCCGTCCGCTCCGCCATATCCTGCAAAAACGGCAGCGTGGCCAGTCCGCCGCCTACGGCGAACAGCCCCGTCTTGAAAAATTCCCAAAAGAGCCGTAAATACAGCATCAGCCGTTCCTCCTTACCAGGTTCTGCACCACGATGCCCGCCGCCGCGGCCAGCGCCACGAACACCACCGGCGACAGGTCGGTAAGCAGCGCCAGCGCCAGCACCACCGCGAAGATCACCCCCGCTGGCCAGTCCTTCACCGCGCTCTTGAACAGCTTCACCACCGCGTTGAAGATCAGCACGCACACGCACACCCGTATCCCGGCGAAGGCGTGCTGCACCCACGCCAGGTGGGAGAACGTGTTGATGACCCCTGCCAGCGCCGAGATGATGACAAGCGACGGGAACACGATGCCCATGGTGGCCACGATGCCGCCGATGATCCCCTGCTGCTTCTGCCCCACAAAGGTGGCGGTGTTCACCGCGATGATGCCCGGCGTACACTGGCCGATGGCGAAGTAATCCGTCAGCTCCTCATCGGTGGCCCAGCCCTTGTTCTCCACCACCTCGCGCTGCAGGATGGGCAGCATGGCCATGCCGCCTCCGAAGGTCATCACGCCCACCTTGGCAAAGGTGTAAAACAGCTCCCATAGCATTTTCCACATACCTGTCACCTCATTCGATATATCCATACAGTCCCCGCACTGACACCTCGCCGCTGCGTACCGTTTCCCGGCCGCCGTCCTCGTATGCCACCGTCAGGCCGAACTCTCCGTCTATGTCCAGCGCCCGGGCCTGCCGGGCTTCACCGCCCCGCAGCACCCGCACCGTCTTTCCCATGTTCACGCACCGCGCCCGGTACTCCGCCCGCCACGCGTCCGGGTGGGGCAGCGCTTCCCGCAGCCCGTCCAGCTCGGCCAAAATGGCCAACGCCAGCGCGTCCCGGTCCACCTCGTACCCGCACAGCGCCAGCGACGTGGCCGTGTCCGCGATGTCCGCCGGGAACGTGGTCTGTGCCACGTTCACACCGATGCCCACCACCAGCCACTCCGCGCCGCCGTCGGGCCGCAGCTGGCTCTCCGTCAGGATGCCGCACAGCTTCCGCCCCGCCAGCACCACGTCGTTGCACCACTTGATGCCGCATTGCGCGCCGCACAGCCGCTCCACCGCCCGGCACACCGCCACGGCGGCCATGGGCGTCACCCGCAGCAGCTCCCCGCTGCCGCAGCTTCGCCACAGCGCCGAGAGATACAGCCCGCCCTCCGGCGACTGGAACGACCGGCCCAGCCGGCCCTTGCCCGCCGTCTGCACCCGCGCCGTCACGGCGGTGTCGTCCGCGCCACGGACCGCCAGCTGCCTGCACACCTCGTTGGTGGAGGCGACCTGCTCATACCGTATCACGTTCCACATTCGCTCCACCGTCCTTTTCACCGGGTATTCTACCACTGTCCCCCTTGTTTGTAAATGGTTGACAGGTGCCAAGAAATTTAGTATCATCAGGGCAGTTTTTGTCGCGGAGGTCACGGTCATGAACACCCGAAAGCTGGTCTATTCCGCCCTGTTTTCCGCCCTGACGGCGGTGGGCGCGTTTCTGCGCATTCCCATGGGCTTCAGCTCCGTCACCCTCCAATATCTGTTCACCGCCATGGCTGGTCTGCTGCTGGGCCGCCGCTGGGGACCGCTGAGCCAGGCGGTCTACGTGCTGTTAGGTCTGGTGGGCCTGCCCATCTTCACCATGGGCGGCGGCTTCGGCTATGTGTTCCAGCCCACCTTCGGCTTCCTGCTGGGTCTGATCCCCGCCGCTTGGGCCGTGGGCCGCATCTGCGGCGACAGTCTCGACCCCCGCCGCATGGCCCTGGCCTCCCTGGCGGGCCTGGCGGTGCTGTACGCCGTGGGTATGCCCTACATGGCCCTGATCCTCAACGTCTACATGGGCAAGGGCATGACGTTCTCCGCCATTCTCTGGGCCGGTATGCTGCCCTACCTCCCCGGCGACGCGGTAAAGATCATCGTCGCCGCCGGCGTGTGCCCCATTCTCCGCCGCCGGTTAAAGCTGGCCGATACCAGCCATAAGCGGGATGAATGACCTTGTGCGATTTCAACAAACTTTCTTCTGAAATTTTGTCGCTTTCTTGGCGTAGAAATGTATTGCATTTTGCCGCCGCGGCCCGTATAATAGGCAGGAAAATGAGAGGAGGGAAACGCCATGATCTGCACCTGCAAGACTGTCACGAAAAAGCGGACGGGCGCTCCCTCTGTTTCCGTTTTTAATAGTGTTTCCTTTGACCGGTGATTTTTTCACCGGTCATTTTTTTGAACCTGTTTGTACGTAAGTGGAAATAAAGAACGAATG
Organism: uncultured Eubacteriales bacterium; assembly: GCA_900554275.1. GTDB lineage: Bacteria > Bacillota > Clostridia > Oscillospirales > Oscillospiraceae > Vescimonas. The sequence continues at coordinate 12,003 of USGS01000029.1, read as the reverse complement.
AGAAAGAGAGGACACGTCACATGAACAAGAAACTCGGACAAGACGCCATCTACGACGCCCGGGAGCTGGGCATCCCCCGGATGCTCCTGCTGGGCCTGCAGCACCTCTTCGCCATGTTCGGCGCAACGGTGCTGGTCCCCATCCTGGTCAGCGGCTACGGCCTGCCCCTGTCCATCCAGACCACGCTGCTGTTTGCCGGTATCGGCACGCTGCTGTTCCACGTCTGCACTAAGTTTAAGGTACCCGCCTTCCTGGGCTCCTCCTTCGCCTTTCTGGGCGGCTTCCAGGCGGTAGCCAATCTGGACAGCGGCAAGTTCGCCGCCATGACCGGCGAGGAGAAGCTGCCCTACGCACTGGGCGGCGTGGTGGTGGCAGGTCTGCTGTACCTGGTGCTGGCGCTGCTGTTCAAGCTGGTGGGTGCGAAAAAGGTCATGCGCTTCTTCCCCCCCATCGTTACCGGCCCCATCATCATCCTCATCGGTCTGAACCTGTCCGGCACCGCCGTGACCAACGCCTCCAGCTGCTGGTGGCTGGCGCTGGTGGCCATCGCCATCATCATCGTGGCCAACATCTGGGGCAAGGGCATGATCAAGATCATCCCCATCCTGCTGGGTGTGGTGGGCAGCTACATCGTAGCTCTGATCGCCACGGCCTGCGGCGCACAGCTGCCTGACGCCGACGGCGTGATGCAGCCCCTGATCAACTTTGCCGAGGTACACAGCGCCGGCATCGTGGGCCTGCAGAAGTTCGTCATCGCCAAGTTCGACATCACCTCCCTCCTGGTCATGGCGCCCATCGCCATCGCCGCCATGATGGAGCACATCGGCGACATCTCCGCCATCTCCTCCACCACCGGCAAGAACTTCATCGAGGATCCCGGCCTGCACCGTACCCTGCTGGGTGACGGCCTGGCCACCGCCATGGCCGGTATGTTCGGCGGCCCTGCCAACACCACCTACGGCGAGAACACCGGCGTGCTGGCTCTGAGCCGCGTCTATGACCCCCGGGTCATCCGCCTGGCCGCCCTGTACGCCATCATCCTCAGCTTCTCCCCCAAGTTTGACGCACTGGTCAACTCCATCCCCACCGCCATCGTGGGCGGCGTCAGCTTCGTCCTCTACGGTATGATCTCCGCCGTCGGCGTCCGCAACGTGGTGGAGAACAAGGTGGATCTCACCAAGTCCCGCAACCTCATCATCGCCGCCGTCATCTTCGTGTGCGGTCTGGGCTTTGCCTCCACCGGCGGCATCACCTTCACCGTGGGCAGCGCCGACATCACCCTGACCGGTCTGGCCATCGCCGCCCTGGCAGGTGTCGTGCTGAACGCCCTCCTGCCCGGCAACGACTACGAGTTCGGCAAGAACGCCGAGGGCGACGCCAGCGCCGACCTGGGCAGCTATTGATACCTCTCCCACAGTAAACAGCGAGGGACGCCATAAGGCGTCCCTCGTCATTTTTATTGGAAAATACGGCCCGTTTCATCCCTCTGCCGGCGGCAAAAGCACCACCTCCAGGCCCTGCCGCATGGCATATTCCACGGTGCGCTTCGTGCCGCCGTCCTGTCCGTCAAATACGGCAATGATGCGTCCGCTGTGCTCCACCATGTACCGGTTGCGCCGCTGCATACACCCCGGCGCATACCGGGCCTGCACCACCGTTTCAAAGTCGCACCGCGCCACCAGTGACCGCCACCGCGTCCGCTCCCCCTCCGTCCAGCCGTCGGCCTGGGTAGGGCACGGGATGGCCGACTCCACCGTGATATGGGGATACCGCTCCCGGGCGGCCAGCGCCGCCTCACAGGCGTAGAGGTCCGCCCCACGGGCCATGCCGCAGATAAAGTGGGCATACCCCTCCTCGCAGGCGCTGCACACCGCCTCATACAGTCGTTTTTTCAAGTCCTCACACCGGGGGTCAGCTTCGTTCTCACCCCATGGCAGCTTCTCGGGCCGATAGCCGGAGAAGCACACGGACATCTGTTTCGGTCTCATGCCCTCACCTGCCTTCTGCCCTCCATTGTACTCAGAAACCCGGGATTTGTAAAGGGTTCAAGCCTTTTCCTCCGGCAGGAACTCCAGCAGGTCGCCCGGCTGGCAGTCCAGCGCGGCGCACAGCCGGTCCAGCGTCTCCATCCGCACCGCCCGGGCCTTTCCCGTCTTGAGGATGGACAAGTTCGCCAGCGTGATGCCCACCCGTTCACTCAGCTCCGTCAGGCTCATCTTCCGCTTCGCCAGCATTACGTCTATGTGAAATACGATCATACCGCCACCTCACACCGTCAAGTCGTTCTCATCCTGCAGAGCCGCTGCGTCCGCCACCAGCCGGCTCAGCGCCAGGGCCATGACACCCACCATGGCGCACACCATCGTGCCCGCGGGCATGAGGATCACCGTCAGACCCGGTGACCCCGCGCCCAGCAGCCCCAGCGTGATCACCCCCACCGGCACCAGCACCGCGTCAAAAAACGCCAGCTGCGCCGCCGTGCGCATGGCCCGTGCGTTGGCAGTGCAGAACGCCTCGCCCCGTCCGATGCGGCCAAACACCTTCCACATCAGGGCCATTCCCCAGAACACCGGCACAGCGAACAGCCATGCAAAGATCAGGCACGGCCAGAACGCCCAGGCGTACTCCGGGTCTATCCGGGCGATGCCCCGGCCCTGCTCCGGCAGAAACCAGAAGAAAATGGCCGCACATACCAGCGCCGCGATCAAAAGGCCGATACGCAGCAGCACCGCCAGCTTTTTGTGCTCGATACGCTTCATAACATCCACATCCTTTCTGCGGTAAGCATACCACGGACTATATCGTTTGTCAACTATTATTTATCGTTTTTCAATAAATATTTATTGTAAACTGATATACGCAAGAAAACAGTTGCATTCTGTGGAAGCATGGTGTATCATAGGGAGCGAAAACAACCGCATATTTTGTCTTCGGGGCGGGGTGTGATTCCCCACCGGCGGTATAGTCCGCGAGCGGCGTCAGCCGCATGAATCGGTGCAATTCCGATACCGACAGTATAGTCTGGATGAGAGAAGGCGTGTATGGCATTTTGCGATGCTCTTTTTTGATGCGTACACCTTGGAAGGCAATTTCCGGGTGTTTACCATTGAAAAGGAGCGTTTTTTATGACCAAGTCCCAGAAAACCACCCATCATCTGACCGTGGCGGCACTGCTGTCCGCCGTGGCCGCCGTACTCCAATTTGTGGAGTTCTCCATCCCCGTGATGCCCGCCTTTATCAAGCTGGATGTCTCCGACCTGCCGGCTCTGCTGGGCACGTTCTCCCTCGGCCCGGTGTACGGCGCGGCCATCCAGCTGGTGAAGAACCTGCTGCACCTGCCCTTCGGCAGCAGCGCCGGCGTAGGTGAGCTGTCCAACTTCCTGCTGGGCGCGACGTTCGCGTTCATCGCCGGCCTGATCTACAAGCACCACAAGAACCGCACCGGCGCGCTGTGGGGCTCAGTGGCCGGCGCGGCCGCCATGGCTCTCATCAGCCTGCCCATTAACTACTTCATCGTCTACCCCGCCTATGTGGTGCTGTACGGCCTGCCGCTGGAGGGCATCATCGGGATGTATCAGGCGATCCTGGGCACCGTAGCGCAGATCCCCACCAGCAATGCCCTGTTCAACTGCCTGCTGGTATTCAATATACCGTTCACTCTGTGCAAGGGGCTGCTGGATGTAGCGCTGTGCTTCCTGATCTACAAGCCGCTCAGCCCCCTGCTGCACAAGTAAATTCTGATATAAAAGGACCGCCTTTTCGGCGGTCCTTTTTCTGTGCAGGTATTGGTTCAAACGCGGTTACACGCCCAGCTTTTCCAGGGCTGCCAGCTTCAGGGAATTGCAGAAAATGGCAATGGCCTGCTCCAGCTCGCTGACCGGCGGAAGGGACGGCGCGATGCGGATATTGCTGTCGTTGGGGTCGATGCCGTAGGGGAACGTAGCGCCTGCGCCGGTCATGGTGACGCCGGCCTCCTTACACAAAGCCAAGGTACGTTTTGCACAGCCCGCCATAGCATCTACGCTGACAAAGTAGCCGCCCACAGGGCGTTTGTAGTCCGCGATGCCCAGGGGCGCGATCTCCCTGTCCAGCGCGTTCAGAACGGCGTGGAACTTAGGGGCGAGGACGGCGGCGTGGCGCTTCATCAGCTCCAGCGTGTGCGATTTATCCTTCAGATAGCGGACGTGGCGCAGCTGGTTGATCTTGTCAAAGCCGATGGTCTGGATGTTGACGAGCTTGCTGAAATAGGCGATGTTTTCCTCGCTGGCGGCCATGACGGCGACGCCCGCGCCGGGGAAGGTGACCTTGCTGGTGGACGCAAATTCGTACACCATGTCGGCGTTGCCATAGTCGGCGCAAAGTTGCAGAATGTCAGGAAATTCCACAAAATCGCAGTCAAACTCGTGGATGCAGTACGCATTATCCCACATGAGCATAAAGTCGGGAGCGGCGGGCTTCATGGCCGCGAGACGGCGGATCGTCTCGTCGGAATAGACCACGCCCTCGGGGTTGGAATACTTGGGAACGTTCCACATACCCTTGACAGCGGGGTCCTTCACCAGCTCCTCCACCATGTCCATATCAGGGCCGGCGGCGGTCATGGGGACGGAGATCATCTCCACGCCGAAGGACTGGGTGACCTTAAAGTGACGGTCGTAGCCGGGGACGGGGCAGATCCACTTGACCTTGTCCAGCTTGCACCAGGGCTTTTCGCTGTGGAGCAGGCCGTGGGTGAAGGCCTTGGACACGGCGTCGTACATGAGCTGGAGGCTGGCGTTGCCGCCCACAAAAACCTGGGAGGCCTTGCAGCCCAACAGTTCCGCGAAGAGGGCGCGGGCGGCGGGAACGCCGGCCACCTCGCCGTAATTTCGTGTTTCCAGGCCGTCAACGATGTAATCCTGAGGGGTCTTGAGCACGTCGAAAATGTCCATGACCATGTCCAGCTGCTGGCGGCCGGGCTTGCCGCGGGCCATGTTCAAATTCAGGCCCAGAGCCTTCTGCTGCTCATAGGCGGCCCGGACGGCGGCGTATTCCGCCTGACGCTGGGCCAGGGTCATTTCAGTGTACTTCATGTGAGCTCCTCCTTATGATATGTTTATTGAAATATCGTAAATTTGTGCAATCTGACGGCAACCGACGACGTGGAAAAATGTTGAAAAAATCCGGAAATAACTTGAAAAAATATAGAAAAAAGTGGAAAAACTTTATAACACCTTGTATGCGGGCAGGGGTTTTCCGGCTTTGAAGCCCATTTTACGCTAATTGCACAAAAATGTCAATTATTTTTGTGCAAAGTGGAGAGAAAGGCGGCGGAGGCATGAGGAAGGGAGGGGCTTCGCCCCTCCCTTCCTCATTTTTTATTTTTGAATTGGTCTTTTCAGAAGTCCGCTCTGTTCAGAGGTCAGTCCTCCTTGCGGCGCTTGCGGGGCAGGAGGGTCAGGCCGGTGAGGGACACCAGGGCCGCCGCCGCGCAGGCGGCGACGCCGGGGTCGAAGGTGGTGGGGCTGGTCTTGCCGCCGGTGACGCTGCCGGCGGTGACGCTGACGGCGAACACCGCGGAGACATCACCCTCCGCGGAGAGGATGGTCACGATATGGTCGCCGTTGGTCAGGGTGCGGAGATAGGCGGGCTTGAGGTAGACCTCAATGCTGCCGCGCCCGGCGATGTAGTTCCTGGCGGCGAGGGTCTTGCCGTCCACCTGCACGCCCTTGAAGCTGTCGAAGCTGGCGCTGCTGATGAACGTCAGGCCGGTGCGTCCGCCGTCATAATAGGACGTTTCGAGCACGGAGATGGACGGGCCGCTGTAACGGTGGGGGATGCGCCGGGGGGTGACGGTATCGGCGAGGGTGATCGGGGTCTTGGCCGCCGCGTCCCGATAATACGTATCGCAGCCGGTGCAGCGCCAATACTCGATATTGCCCTCCGCCTCGGTGGTGGCGGCCCGGGCGGGGACATGGTTCAGGGCCGCATGGGCGGCGGCGTCCTTCTCGCCGTAGGGCTGGCCGCAGATGGCGCAGGACGCCGGGGCGGTGCAGGTGGCCCTGCCGCCGGTGTGGACGGTGAGGACTTTGCCGCAGAGGTCACAGGCATGGTCGCTGTTTCCGTCGGCGCACTGGGTCAGGACTTTGCCGCAGAGGTCGCAGGCGTGGTCGCTGTTTCCATCGGCGCACTGGGTCAGCACTTTGCCGCAGAGGTCACAGGCGTGGTCGCTGTTTCCGTCGCCGCACTGGGTCAGCACTTTGCCGCAGAGGTCACAGGCATGGTCGCTGTTTCCGTCGGCGCACTGGGTCAGCACTTTGCCGCAGAGGTCGCAGGCGTGGTCGCTGTTTCCGTCGGCGCACTGGGTCAGGACTTTGCCGCAGAGGTCACAGGCGTGGTCGCTGTTTCCGTCGGCGCACTGAGTCAGGACTTTGCCGCAGGTGTCGCAGGTATGGTCTTTGTTATTATCGGCGCAGGCTTCGGTCTCCGTGTGGGGGACGCCGCGGGTGCAGGTGCGGGTGTGGGTGGCCGCGCCGCTGTCAGGCAGCCATGCGCCCCAAAGGTGCTTGAGGGTGCGGATCTTGCCGCCGCAGACGGTGCAGACGGCGGTGGCGGTGCAGGTGGATTTTTCCGTGCTGCCGCTGTGGCTGCAGATATTCCACCAGTCCTCCAGATGAAGGTTCTGGGTGACGGGCGTGTTAAAGTCATAGGGTGCGTTCCCCGCATACCATGCTTTGAAAATGTGGCCGGGCGAGGTGGGCTTGGGAGGCTCGACGGCCGTTTCGCCGTGGGTCACGGTCTGCGCAGGCGCTCGGTCGTTGCCGAAGGTGACGGTGTAGCGCGCCTTGTCGCACGTGAGCGTGAAGTAGGCGGTGATGTCGTTCCCGCAGGCATAGCTGTAGGTGACCTGCTCCGCGCCGCCGTCCACCGTCAGAACAGTATCGGCGACCGTTCCGCCGCTCCAGTAGCTGGCCTTAGTGACGTCGAAGCTGCCCGGCAGGGTGGTGAGGTCAAGGGTGCGGCTCTCATCCAGCGTGAGCCGGTATGTATTGTCATTAGTAGAACAGTGCGAGAAAGACAATTTTGTGTTCGCGCTGAGATCCAATGAGGTCAGTTGATTCCAGCGGCAGTCCAGATCCGTCAAGGCGGTGTTCTTGCTGACATCCAGCCAGGTCAGTTGATTCCAGCGGCAGTCCAGATCCGTCAAGGCGGTGTTCTTGCTGACATCCAGCGAGGTCAGTTGGTTCTTGGCGCAGAGCAGACTCGTCAAGGCGGTGTTGGCGCTGACATCCAGCGAGGTCAGTTGGTTGTCGCCGCAGAGCAGGCTCGTCAAGGCGGTATTCTTGCTGACATCCAGCGAGGTCCGTTGGGTGTTGATGCAGTTCAGATCCGTCAAAGCGGTGTTGGCGCTGACGTCCAGCGAGGTTAGTGGGTTGTCGCCGCAGTACAGCTCCTTCAAGGCAGTGTTATTACTGACATCCAGCGAGGTCAGTTGGTTGCCTTCGCAGTCCAGCACTTGCAGCGCCGTATTTTTGCTGAGATCCAATGAGGTCAGTTGGTTGTTGGTGCAGGACAGCTTCGTCAAGGCGGTGTTCCCACCGAGAACCAGCGAGGTCAGTGGGTTGTTATTGCAGTTCAGCACTTGCAGCGCCGTGTTTTTGCTGAGATCCAACGAGGTCAGTTGATTCCGGCGGCAGTCCAGCTCTGTCAAGGCGGTGAAGTGTTCAATACCCGTGAGGTCGCCGATGGACTTATTGTAAAGGGCCATATTCTCGACCGCGGCGAGCTCCGCAGGGGTCAAGCGGTCGTCGTTGTCCGTGTCAAAGGTGGAGACATAGGTGCGGAAGTTTGCGTCCGGGAAGTTGGTGGGGTCGATGGCCACGTCTGCCGCGCCCTCGGCAAGGGCCAACGCAGGCAGCAGGCAGAGGGCCGCACACAGGGCGAGCAGGGCGGTGAGCAGTTTTCTGTTCATGTGGTTTCCTCCGTTCCGGTCAGTTTGAAGTCGAATGTCATCTCCAGCAGGGAGAAAAGACGCTGCATCACGCCGGAGGCCAGGGCCTTTACGTCCAGCCCGGCGATGTAGGACAGGACGGCCTGCTGGTCCGGTTCGGGAACTCTGTAAACACGCATGGCCGCCGTGAGGAAGCGCTCCAGCTTGCGCTCCAGGGGGAAGTAGAGGCCGCACTTTTCGGCCATGTAGCCCCGCATGAGGCCCGCCGTGCCGATCTCCAGCTCGTAGAAGTCCTGCGGGCCGCAGCCGGGGAAGTTCGGGCCGAAGATGGACAGCAGCTCCGCCGCCGTCTGGCGGTGGATGTACTCGGAGGTCTCGGGCAGGGAGTAGGCCACCAGGTAGATGTCGCGGAGGTTCTCGTTCAGCTCCGTCAGGGCCAGCTGGATGGCCGTTTCGGCGGCGTAGATATACAGCGGCGGCAGGTCCAGGCCCGTCATGCGGCGGGCGGCGGCAAACTGACCGCTGAACATGAAGCCGATGAGCTCGTGGAGCACCGCGTCCTTGGTGCGGAAGATGTTCTGAAACGTACCGACGGAGACGTTGGCCTCCGCCGTGATCTGACTGATGGGCGTGGCGTGGTAGCCCTGCTGCAAAAACAGGCGGACGCATACCGAGAGGATGCGGCGCTTTGTCGCCAGCGTGTCCTTTCGCAGTGCCATAGAAATCCCTCTTTCGTGATGAATTTAATATATGTATCAATATTATACTATGCAGGTGAGGGTTTGGCAAGGGGAATTTCAAGCTCCGGCGAGGGGACGAAGAGGAATCACCTCTTGCAATCGGGGAGAGCAGGGGATATACTTAGGGCAGCTTTTTCAGCTTCTTAACGGTAAGGAGACGCAAATGAGGAGAAAACGCATATACAGCCTGCTGCTGGCACTGGCGCTGGCGGCGGGGCTGCTGGCAGGCTGCGGTCAGGAGAATACCGCGCAGGAGAGCACGGCGGACGAGGCGCTGCCGACGCTGGTGGTGGGCGTGGACACATACCCGCCGTACAGCTATATCGGGCCGGACGGCACGCCGGCGGGCATCGACGTCGAGCTGGCGACGGAGGCGCTGCGGCGGATGGGATACCGGGCGGAGTTCCGGTTCATCGACTGGGCGGAGAAGGGCGCGCTGCTGAAAAGCGGGTATCTGGACTGCGTGTGGTGCTGCTTCAGCATGGACGGCCGGGAGGACGAGTACCGCTGGGCCGGGCCGTATATGGTCAGCCGGCAGGTGGTGGCGGTGTCGCCGGACAGCGACATCACGACGCTGGCGGAGCTGGAGGACCGGGTGCTGGCGGTGCAGGTCACCACCAAGCCGGAGGAGATGTTCCTGAGCCCGGACGAGTTCGGCCTGCCCCGGCTGCGGCAGCTGTTTTCGCTGCAGAACCGGGAGCTGATCTATCCGTTCCTGAGCAGGGGCTACGCGGACGCCATCGCGGCGCATGAGACGTCCATCCGGCAGTATATGGCGGACTACGGCGTGGAGATGCGCATTCTGGACGAGCCGCTGCTGACGGTAGGGCTGGGCGTGGCCTTTGACCGGAACGACCAGCGGGGGCTGGAGCAGGCGCTGAACGAAACGCTGGCGGAAATGCGGGCGGACGGCACGGCGGAGGCTATCATCGGACGGTATCTGCCGGATGCGGCGGCGTATCTGGAGGTGGACGGCTGATGGCGGTGAACGGGAAAAAGGCGCGGAGGAAAGGGCGGGGCGTGCGCTACTTCGCGGCGGCGCTGCTGTTCGTGCTGCTGATGGGCGGCGTGATCGCGCTGTCGGTGCGGGCGGATCTGGCGTCCGGCGAGGCAAATCTGGCCAGCTTGACAGGCTATGTCAGCAAGCGGTGCGACGCGTACCGGATGACCTCCATGGCCCTGGAGACGCGCGGGCTGATCCGGTTGATCGAGGAGGCCAAGCAGGCGGCACGGGACATCCAGTATCTGGAAGGGCCGGCGGATGAGAGTATGCTGCGGGAGCTGACGCTGGATCACTATCTGAACGGCATACTGCTGCTGGACAGAGCGGGCGAGGTGGTCGTCTCCTACGCAAAAGATCCGGCGCTGGAGACGATGCTGGCAGTGGAGCTGGAGAAAAGCGTGCTGCTGGACACCGCCGATCACCCGCAGAAGACGTATGCGGTGCGGGTCTATACCGCGGACGGGTCGTATATCGACATGGCGGCCTGCGGACAGCTGGACGGCGACGGGGTCGTGGTGGCCTACTACAAGACGCCGCCGGAGTATGTCAGCAGCTACGGACTGGACTTTTCCACCCTGCTGGACGGCTATCGGTCGGAGCGGAACGGGACGATCGTGGTGACGGACGGCACGACGGTGCTCATCTCCAACGATGAGAGTCTGGTGGGGCTGGAGGCAGACGACATCCCCATGCTGCGGAGCATCAATGAGCAGGGCAAGAACGGCGAGATGCTCACGGTGCGCAGCGGCGACAACAGCCCCCACAGGAGCTTCGGCATGATCCAGCGCGGCAGGACGTATCATGTGTACGCGCTTCTGCCGGAGCGGGCCATCTTCGACACGACCGTTCCCAACGCCATGGTGGCCCTGGGGTTCTACGTGGGGGCGCTTCTGCTGGTGCTGCTGTTCCAGTGGAAAACGGCGCAGGGCTACCACGAGCAGCAGCTGGCACGGGATCGGGAGTACCAGGCACGGCTGAAGGAGGAGGCCCGGAGGGCGGAAAGTGCCAACGTGGCCAAAACGGAGTTTTTGCAGCGGATGAGCCATGACATCCGGACACCCATCAACGGCATCCTGGGCCTGGTGGAGATCGGCGAATACTTCCGGGAGGACCCGGAAAAGCAGTCCGAGTGCCGGAGGAAGATACGGGACACCTCCCACCTGCTGCTGGAGCTGGTGAACGAGGTGCTGGACATGGGCAAGCTGGAGTCCGGTGAGATGGTCCTGGAGGAGATCCCCTTTGACCTGATCCCCCTGCTGGACGCTGTGGGCGTGCCGCTGGAGCAAACCGCCAAGAGACGGGGTATCCGGATGGAGTGGCAGCCCCGGGAGGTGCAGCACACCGCGCTGGTGGGCAGCCCCATACACCTGAAGCGGCTGCTGATGAACCTGGTCAGCAACGCGGTGCGGTACAACAAGGACAACGGCTCGGTGACGCTGTCCTGCCGGGAGCTGGAGACCAAGGGGAACACCGCCTGGTTCGAGTTCACCTGTGCCGACACCGGCATCGGTATGAGCGAGGAGTACCAGCAGCATCTGTTCGAGCCCTTTACTCAGGAGCACTGCACCGCCCGGTCCACCTACGGCGGCACGGGACTGGGTATGCCCATCGCCAAGAGTCTGGCGGACAAGATGGGCGGCACGATCACCTTTACCAGCAAGCCGGGTGAAGGGACGACGTTCCGCGTCATCCTGCCCTTCCGCATCTGCCAGCCCGGAGAGCTGCCCCCGCAGGCGGTGAAAGCACCCGCGCCCGACGAGCTGCAGGGGATGCGGCTGCTGCTGGTGGAGGACAACACCCTGAATATGGAGATCGCGGCGTTCATGCTGGAAAATGCCGGCGCAGAGCTGACGAAAGCGCAGAACGGACAGGAGGCGCTTGACATTTTCCGGGAGTCCCCGGCGGGCTTCTTCGACGCCATCCTGATGGACGTGATGATGCCGGTGATGGACGGCTATCAGGCCACCCGGGCCATCCGGGCGCTGGAGCGGCCGGACGCGGCGGCTGTGCCCATCGTGGCCATGACGGCCCACGCCTTTGCGGACGACCGGCAGCGGGCCTATGAGGCCGGCATGACGGCGCATCTGGCAAAGCCGCTGGAGTCCGCCGTGCTGATACGGACGCTGCGGCGGTGGAAGAAAAACTGAAATGGGACAGACAAGCCCCCGGCTTCTCACGAAGCCGGGGGCCTCAGCTTGTCGAAAAAGCCCGTTCGGACTTTTCCGACAAGCTGCCTGCAAAATAGCAAAATAAAATACTGTTTTATATTTTGCTATTTTGGTCGCTGCGGCGGGTGATTAAACGCGAAAGGAAACCCTGACGGTTTCCTT
>USGS01000028.1 GCA_900554275.1 uncultured Eubacteriales bacterium | reverse complement strand
CCGCGAATGTCCAGACCGCCTTCGTAGCAGATACCTATGGAGTGGCGGTTATGGTTTTTACAATGCGCACCGATTTTAAGTTTTTTGTCAAGGAAGGCGCGGGGAATATGTTCTCCCACGGCTTCATGTCCTTCGCCGCCATCGGCGTTACCGTGGCATGTCTGCTCATCATGGGCACATTTACCCTGGTGGCCTACAACGCCAATGAGAACCTGGCTGACCTCCAGCGGGAGAACGCCATCGTGGCCTTTGTGGACGAAACGCTGGACGAGGACCAGGCCCGGGCGCTCCAGTCCCAGGTGGAGGCGGTAGCCAATGTGGCGGACTGCTCCTTCGTGACCCGTACCGAGGCCCGGGATGCCTACGTGGCCAAATACGACGCCGAGGGCGTGTACGGCGACCTGCTGCCGGAGGTGTTCCGGCATCGCTATGTGATCCATGTCACCGACCCGGACCATATCATGGACACCAAGGATGCTGTGGAGCAAGTGCCGGGTATCGCCAAGGCCCGGGCCGATGAGGCGGTGGCCAACGGCTTTGTCACCGTCCGCAATGTGGCCGGTGTCATCTCCATCGCCCTCATCGCCATACTGCTGCTGGTGTCGGTGTTCATTATCTCCAACACCATCAAGCTCACCACCTTTGACCGCCGCGACGAGATCGCCATCATGAAGATGGTGGGCGCCACCAACGGCTTCATCCGCTGGCCCTTCGTGTACGAGGGACTGCTGCTGGGAACGCTCAGTGCCGCGGTGGCCTTCGGCCTGCAATGGCTGCTGTATCTGGCGGTGGCCAAGGGCATCGCGTCCTCCGACAGCTTGCAGATCCTGCATATTGTGCCGTTTACGGACATTTGGTACATCGTGGCGCTGGTGTTTTTGGCCGCCGGTATTTTAGTGGGCGTGGGCGGCAGTCTGACCGCTATCCGCAGATTTCTTCGCGTGTAACGACGAAAGGAGAGCCCCATGAAGCGAGCAAAACGTATCCTCTGCGGCCTCTTGGCCTTGACGCTGACGCTGTCCCTGCTGCTGGTGGGGACGGTGACGGTGGCCTACGCCGCCAAAACGGCGGAGCAGGAGGCGGCGGAGCAGGAGAAGGCCGCCCGGATGGCGGCGCTGGAGCAGAAGAAAAAGGAGCAGGCCGACAAGCTCAAGGAGCTGGAAAAGCAGATCGCCGACGCCAAGAAGAAGAAAGAGGACGTCATGGCCACGAAGAACCTGCTGGACCAGCGCAACCAGCTGCTGCTGGAGCAGATCGACGACACCCAGGGTCAGATCCAGCACGCGGCGGACGAGATCACCCGCTACGAGGAGCTGGAGGATCTGCAATACGAGCTGTTCTGTGAGCAGGTGCGCAGTGAGGAGGAGCGGGGCAGCCTCAGCTATCTGTCCGTCCTGTTCAAGGCCACCAGCATGGCCGACCTGCTGAACCGTATGGAGTTCGTCAACGAGGTGGCGGAATACAACAAGTCCCTCATCGCCGCCATTCAGGAGACCCGCGCCAACATCGCGGAGGAGAAGGCCGCCATGGAGGAGCATGAAAAGCAGCTGGGCGAGCAGCAGGACGAGCTGGAGACCAAGCTGAACGAAACCACTGCATTGATGGAGGAGTACGCCGCCGACCAGAAGGCGCTGGAGCAGATCTACGCCGCGGAGGAAAAGGCGGCCAAGGAGATCGCCGCCGAGATCGACCGCCTGATCGCCGAGTCCGATGTTGTCCCCAGCAACGAGGGCTTCATCTGGCCTGTCAACACCAGCAAGAAGATCAGCTCGCCCATCGGCAACCGTGTCGCCCCCGGCGGCTTCGGCAGCACCAACCACAAGGGCGTGGACATCTGCAACGTAGGGTTCACCAGCTCCGTCTTTGCCGTCAAAAGCGGCAAGGTCATCCTGGCCAGCAGCCCGCTTCAGGGCAGCTACTACGGCGGCAGCGGCTACGGCAACTACGTGGTGGTGGACCACGGCGGCGGCCTGACCACGCTGTACGCCCACATGAGCACCGTCAAGGTCTCCGAGGGGCAGATGGTGTCCCAGGGCACGGTGCTGGGCATCACCGGTTCTACCGGTGCGTCCACCGGCGCACACCTGCACTACGAGGTGCGCGTCAGCGGCGTGTATCAGAACCCGCTGAACTATTTGGCGGGCTATATCAAGGCATGGTAACGAAGTACGTATGCAGGAAAGCGCTGGCCCATATACTGGGTCAGCGCTCTTTTTGCAGAAAGGACACGCCATGCTTGTTTACATAACGCAGTACGCCAAAACAACGCTCGTCCCTATCACCGTCCGCGGTCTGCCCCTGTGGCATCTTGCGGTGGGCAGCGGCTTTTTTGCCCGCCGCCGCGCCGCCGCTTACCTGCGGCATCTGTATGCGTCCGGCATCCGCCGGGGCGTTTTCGAAGATGAGCGCATGGCCGCCATGGCCGCCCGATACGGCATCGATCCCATACCGGTGCTGCCGCTGCGGCTGGCGCTGCTGGACCGGCTGCTGGACGCCCTCTGCATCGACGGTCTGCCCGCCGCCGCGGTATATCTCCGCTGCGGCAGAGGCGGAGAGGCCGCCGCCCGGCAGGCGGCGGCCGTGCTGGCCCGCCGCGTCCGGTATATCCGGCTGGACGAGGGCGACCCCGCCGGCCTGACGGATCTGCTGCTGCGCCGCTGGGGCATATCTCCCGGCGACGGCGGCCTGACGCCGGCCCTGACGGTTTGCACAGGCCATGACGCTTCCGCAGTAACCGGTCCGGTGCTGTACCTGACAGACGACTGCGCCCGTGTCCAGTCGGTGACATACGGCAGTCCCTCCCTGCCTGAGCCGCTGCTGGCGGCGCTGACGGCGGCGGACAAATGCCAACCATCAGAAATTCATGTGGCTTCCGTCATATCCTTTCTTGACAGACGGCGGGAAAATAACTATAATGCAACGTGATATATTGTGCGTATTTTGCCTGTAGAGGGGCATCTTACCAATAGAAAGGGATGTGCAGCATGGCTAAGGAATTCAAAATGAGTCAGGCTCGCTATGACGAGCTGAAACAGGAGCTGGACTACAGCAAGACCACCCGCGCCGACGAGGTGGCGGAGCTGATCAAGGAGGCCCGCGGCTTTGGCGACCTCAGCGAGAACAGCGAGTACGACGAGGCGAAGAACGAGCAGGGCAAGCTCTATTCCCGCATCGCCGAACTGGAGGACATCCTGCTCCACGCCGTCATCGTGGACGAGGCGGAGATGGACTCCGATAAGATCTCTATCGGCTGCAAGGTCATCGTCACCAATCTGGATACACGAAAGCAGATGCCCGCCTATAAGATCGTCGGCTCTCAGGAGGCCGATGTGATGAGCCGGGCCATCAGCGAGGAATCTCCCTTCGGCAAAGCCCTGATGGGCCGCAAGGCGGGCGATGAAGTGACCGTGGAAGCGCCCAAGGGCGTTATCCACTACCGTGTGGACAGTATTGAACGATGACAAGATAAGGAGGCCGTTATGGCAGATCAGAATACCAATGTGACCAATAACGAACAGAACCAGGATCTGGGCGAACTGCTCCGCATCCGCCGTGAGAAGCTGAAGGCGCTGCAGGACGAGGGCCGCGATCCCTTCGCCATCACCAGGTTCGACGTGACCCACCACACCCAGGACATCAAGGACAGCTTTGACGCCATGGAGGGCCAGAGTGTGTCCGTGGCGGGCCGCCTGATGAGCAAGCGCGGCATGGGCAAGGTTTCCTTCTGCGATCTGCAGGATAAGACGGGCCGCATCCAGATCTACGCCCGGAAGGACGAGATGGATGAGGACAACTACAACCGTTTCAAGAAGTACGACATTGGCGACATCGTGGGCGTCAAGGGCGAGGTGTTCCGCACCCAGCGGGGCGAGATGTCTGTCCGCGCCCGTGAGATCACCCTGCTGTCCAAGTCCCTGCGTCCCCTGCCGGAGAAGTTCCACGGCCTGACGGACAAGGAGATCCGTTACCGCCGGCGCTACGTGGACCTGATCATGAACCCGGAGAGCAAGCGCAACTTCGAGATCCGCAGCAAGTTCGTGGCGTTCCTGCGCCGCTATCTGGACGATCTGGGCTTCATGGAGGTAGAGACCCCCGTTCTCAGCCCCATCGCCGGCGGCGCCAATGCCCGGCCCTTCATCACCCACCACAACGCCCAGGACATCGATATGTATATGCGTATCGCCACCGAGCTGCACCTGAAGCGGCTCATCGTGGGCGGCATGGAGCGGGTGTACGAGGTGGGCCGCATCTTCCGCAACGAGGGTATGGACACCAAGCACAACCCCGAGTTCACCACCTGCGAGCTGTACCAGGCCTACACCAACCTGGACGGCATGATGGATATTCTGGAGGGCATCCTCTCCGGCGCGTGCAAGGAGATCCACGGCGGCTACCAGGTCCAGTGGCTGGGCCACGACATCGACCTGACTCCCGGCTGGCCGCGCGTGACCATGGCCGACGCGGTGAAGAACGTCACCGGCGCGGACTTCATGGCCTGCATCGGCGACAACGACAAGGGCGTGGAGCTGGCCAGGAGCGTGGGCGTGGACATGGACGGCGTGCCCCACACCTGGGGCAACGCCCTGTACGAAACGTTTGATCAGAAGGTGGAGGAGACGCTGGTGCAGCCCACCTTCATCACCATGTACCCCGTGGAGGTCAGTCCCCTGGCCAAGCGCAGCCCCACCCAGCCGGAGCTGACGGAGCGCTACGAGGCGTTCATCTGCGGCTGCGAGATGGGCAACGCCTTCTCCGAGCTGAACGACCCCATCGACCAGTATGAGCGCTTCAAGGCCCAGGCGGAGAAGCGCACCAACGGCGACGAGGAGGCCGACATGATGGACGAGGACTTCGTCATGGCGCTGGAATACGGTATGCCGCCCACCGGCGGCCTGGGCTTCGGCATCGACCGCTGCTCCATGCTGCTGTGCGGTGCGGACTCCATCCGCGACGTGATTCTCTTCCCGACCATGAAGCCGCTGGACAAGTAAAGAACCTTTCAAAAAAACCACCCTCCGGGGTGGTTTTTTGCCCCTCTACTTGCCAAACCCCACGATTTGCGCTATACTGGGCGCATATCATCTCCGCGTTCTGCGTACAGTAGCACAGAGCGCGGCAGGAGGAAGCTGTATGTATACCATTCATGATCTGTTTGACCTGACACACACGCTGGCGGGGGATTATCTGGCCCGCTTTACCTATCCCTGGGAGGCGCTGGCCGGCATCTCCGACCTGATCCTGACCCTCGGCCCGGCGCTGGGAGCGGACTACGAAAGCCCCGCCCCGGACGTGTGGGTGCATAAGACCGCCAGGGTCGCGCCCACGGCCTTCCTGGGCGGACCGTGCATCATCGGCCCGGACACGGAGGTGCGCCACGGCGCGTTCATCCGGGGCAGCGCCCTGGTGGGCGCGGGCTGCGTGGTGGGCAACTCCGTGGAGCTGAAGAACGTCATCCTGTTCGACGGCGTACAGACGCCCCACTACAACTATGTGGGCGACAGCATCCTGGGCTACAAGTCCCACATGGGCGCGGGTTCGATCACCTCCAATGTGAAATCTGACAAGACCCACGTGGTCTGTGTCTGCGGTCAGGAGCGCATGGACACAGGCCGCAAAAAGGTGGGGGCGATGCTGGGCGATCATGTGGAGATCGGCTGCAACAGCGTGCTGAACCCCGGCGCGGTCATCGGCCGCCATACCCATGTCTACCCCCTCAGCGCCGTCCGGGGCACAGTCCCGGCAGACAGCATTTTCAAAGCACCGGGGAACATCGTTCCCCGGCAGCAGCAGCAGTAAGGAGGCTTATCTATGGGCAGATATTTCGGGACAGATGGCTTCCGCGGGGAGGCCAACGTAACGCTGACGGCGGACCACGCCTATCAGGTGGGCCGCTTCCTGGGCTGGTACTGCGGCGAGACGAAGCGCCGCGCCGGGGACGAAAGCCCCGTCCGCGTGGTCATCGGCAAGGACACCCGCCGCAGCAGCTATATGTTTGAGTACGCGCTGGCCTCCGGGCTGGTGGCCTCCGGCGCGGATGCCTACCTGCTCCACGTCACCACCACGCCGTCGGTGTCCTACGTGGCCCGGACGGAGGGCTTCGACTGCGGCATCATGATCTCCGCCAGCCATAACCCGTTCTACGACAACGGCATCAAGCTCATGGACCGCTCCGGCGAGAAGATGGACGAGGACACCATCGCCCTCATCGAGGACTATCTGGACGGCCAGCTGGAGCTGTTCGGCCAGAAGTGGCCTTCCCTGCCTCTGGCACAGCGGGAGCACATCGGCCGCACGGTGGACTATGTGGCGGGCCGCAACCGCTACGTGGGCTACCTCATCTCCCTGGGGATGTTTTCCTTCAAGGGCAAAAAGGTGGGGCTGGACTGCGCCAACGGCAGCGCGTGGATGATCGCCAAGAGCGTGTTCGACGCCCTGGGCGCTACCACCTATGTCATGGGCGACCAGCCCGACGGCTTCAACATCAACAACGGCGTAGGCTCTACCCACATCGACGCCCTGCGGCAGTTCGTGGTAGAGAAGGGGCTTGACGTGGGCTTTGCCTATGATGGCGACGCCGACCGCTGCCTGGCGGTGGATGAGCGGGGGAACATCATCACCGGCGACCATATCCTCTACATCTGCGGCAAGCACCTGAAGGACAGCGGCGAGCTGCCCCACAACACCGTGGTCACCACGGTCATGTCCAACTTCGGCCTGTACCGTGCCCTCGACCGGGAGGGCATTCGCTACGCCAAGACCGCCGTGGGCGACAAGTATGTATACGAGTACATGAGCAAAAACGGCTGCGCCCTGGGCGGTGAGCAGTCGGGGCATATCATCTTCTCCAAGCACGCCACCACCGGCGACGGCATCCTCACCAGCCTGAAGCTGATGGAGGTCATGCTGGAGCGGAAGCTGCCCATGAGCAAGCTGACGGAGGGGCTGACCATCTACCCCCAGGTGCTGGAGAACGTGCGGGTGAAGGATAAGCTGGCAGCCCGGCAGGACGCGGACGTGCAGAAGGCCGTGGAGGCTGTGGCCAATAAGCTGGGCGACACGGGCCGTATTTTGGTGCGCGAGTCCGGCACAGAGCCGCTGCTCCGGGTCATGGTAGAAGCCCCGGAGGACGACACCTGCCGCGCCTGCGTAGAGGAGGTCGTGGCCGTCATCAAGGCCAAGGGCCACGCCATATAAGCAGAAATAAGGGGATGCCGGCAGGCGTTCCCTTATTTTTTGTTGACAACCGCCATCGATACCTATATTATAAAGAATATTCATCGGGGAGGGGGACTTTGCCATGGAACGCATCACCAGCCGCAAAAATCCGCTGCTGGAGCATATCCGCCGCTTGGACAGCGGTGCATACCGCCGCCAATGCGGCGCATTTTTGTGCGATAGTCCCAAGCTGGTGGACGAGGCGCTGCGCCACGGCGTGACCGTCACCTGCATGGTGGTCTCCGACGGCGTGGCCCTGCCGGAGAGCCTGCCTGCGGGCGTGCGCCGCGTCTGCGTCCCTGCCGATGTGATGGCCTCTATTTCACCCCACCGCACGCCTCAGGGGCTGCTGGCGGTGTGTGAGCTGCCGGATACCGCGCCGCCTGCGGCGCTTGCGCCGGGGCGCTACGTCATTTTAGACGGCGTCCAGGACCCCGGCAATGTGGGCACGGTGCTGCGCACGGCGGACGCCTTCGGCTGCACCGCCGCGCTGCTGCTCCCCGGCTGCGCCGACCTGTATAGCCTGAAAACGCTGCGGGCCTCCATGGGCGCGGTGTTCCGCCTGCCCGCCTGGACGCTGGACGTGGAGACGCTCCGCGCTCTGCTGACGGCGGCAGATCTGCCGCTGTACGGCGCGGCCCTGCGCCATGACACAGTAGATGTCCGCCGCCGCGACCTGCGGCGCTGCGCCATCGCCGTGGGCAGCGAGGGCCGGGGACTCAGCGACACGGTGCTGGCCCTTTGTGACGAGACGCTGCGCATCCCCATGGCCGACCACTGCGAGTCACTGAACGCCGCCGCGGCCGCCGCGGTGCTGCTGTGGGAGGCATACCGTGCCGAGGAGGGGATGTAAATGGCTGCGCTGAAATACTGGGTATGGCTGGCCTCCCTGCCGGGCGTGGGCAGCCGCGCCAAGCTCCAGCTGCTGGAGCATTTTTCCTCGCCGGAGGAGATATACTACGCCCAGCCGGAGGAGCTGCTGCTCACCGGTGCTGTCAATAAGGCACAGGCCCAGCTGCTGGCGGACAAGTCCCTGGCCCGGGCCGAGGACGTGCTCTCCGCCTGCGCCAAAACGGGCCAGTTCATCGTCACCATGGACGATACCACCTATCCCTCCCGCCTGCGGGACATCTTTGATCCGCCTCTGCTGCTCTACGGCAAGGGCTCGATGCCCCTCTTCGATGACGAGGCCGCCATCGCCGTGGTGGGCACGCGGAGCTGCACCGCCTACGGCCTGGACGTAGCGTCCCAGCTGGGCTACGAGCTGGCAAAGCAGGGGGCGCTGGTGCTGTCCGGCATGGCCAAGGGCATTGACGGCGCGGCCATGAAGGGTGCGCTCCGGGCCGGCGGCTTCACCGCCGCCGTGCTGGGCGGCGGTGTGGATGTGGTCTACCCCGCCGAAAACCGGCGCATCTACGAGGACGTGGCCGCCACCGGTGTGGTGCTGTCCGAATACCCGCCCGGCACAGAGCCGATGGCATCCCATTTTCCCGTCCGCAACCGCATCCTCAGCGGCCTGAGTCTGGCCGCCGTGGTGGTGGAAGCCCCGGAGCGCAGCGGCGCGCTGATCACCGCGTCCACGGCGCTGGAGCAGGGCAGGGAGGTGTTCGCCGTGCCCGGCCCGATCAACGCCCCCAACAGCAAGGGCTGCAACGCCCTCATCCGGGATGGCGCGGGCCTTGTCTCCGAGGCGTGGGACATTCTCAGCTTTTACGAGGGCCGCTTTCCCCACAAGCTGCGCCGCCTGCGCGCGGCGCTGCCGGACCTGCCCAAGGGTACGGACGCGCCGGAGACAAAGCCCGTTCCCATCCCGGAAAAGCAGGAAACACCGCACCTGCCGGTGCTGGATGTGTCCCACGGCCCGGACGGCCTGACGGACGACCAGCTATCGCTGCTGCGGGTGCTGCCAACGGACCAGGCGCTGCTGGCCGACGATGCGGCGCTGCAGACCGATATACCCATTCGCCGCGTGCTCTCCGCGCTGACCATGCTGGAGATCGACGGCTACGTCCGCCGTCAGGGCGCAGGCAGCTTCCTGCGCACGGTGGAACTCAAGGAGGAATAGTACACACATGGCAACAAAGAAGAATTTAGTCATCGTCGAGTCCCCGGCCAAGGCCAAGACCATCGGCAAGTACTTAGGGCCGGATTACGTGGTCAAGGCCAGCATGGGCCACCTCCGCGACCTGCCCAAGAGCACGCTGGGCGTGGATGTGGACGATGACTTTACCCCCAATTACCGCCCCATCAAGGGCAAAGAGGACATCATCAAGGACCTGAAGACCGCCGCCAAGAACAGCAAGGCCGTCTTTCTCGCCACCGACCCGGACCGCGAGGGCGAGGCCATCAGCTGGCATCTGCAGCACCTGCTGGACCTGCCGGATGACAAGGCCCGCCGCGTCACCTTCAACGAGATCACCAAAAAGGTGGTCACGGACAGCATCCAGCATCCCCGTGCCATTGACCAGGACCTGGTGGATGCCCAGCAGGCCCGCCGCGTGCTGGACCGCATCGTGGGCTACCAGCTCTCCCCCCTGCTGTGGAAGAAGATCCGCCGCAACCTGTCCGCGGGCCGCGTCCAGTCTGTGGCCATCCGCCTGGTGGCCCAGCGGGAAAAGGAGATTGCAGACTTCGTCCCCCAGGAGTACTGGACGCTGGACGCCGCCCTGCAGAATAAGGACGGCGCGCCCTTCACCGCCCACTACTACGGCGTGGACGGCAAGAAATACGAGCCCAAGGACGAGGCCGACGCCCAGCGCATCGTGGCCGAGCTGCAAAAGGAGACGTTTACCGTCAAGACCGTCAAGCGCACGGACAAGCAGCGCAGCCCCACGCCGCCCTTCACCACCTCCAGTCTGCAGCAGGAGGCGTCCCGCAAGCTGAACATGACGCCCCGCCGCACCATGGCCATCGCCCAGCAGCTCTATGAGGGCGTGGACATTGCCGGTGAGGGCACGGTGGGTCTCATCACCTATATGCGTACCGACTCGCTGCGCATCTCCGATGAGGCCCAGGCTCAGGCCAAGGAGCTGATCTGCTCCCGCTACGGCGCGGCCTATTACCCCGCCGCTCCCCGCAAATACAAGACCAAGGCCGGGGCGCAGGACGCCCACGAGGCCATCCGTCCCGCTGACCCGTCCCTGACGCCGGAGCAGGTGAAGCCCGACCTGACGCCGGAGCAGTACCGCCTGTACCGCCTGATCTGGAGCCGTTTCCTGGCCAGCCAGATGGCCAACGCCGTCTACGACAGCATCTCCGTGGAGATCGCTGCCGGGGCGCACGCGCTGCGCTGCTCCGCCAGCAACCTGAAGTTCTCCGGCTATACCGCCGTCTACGAGGAGAGCCGCGACGATGACAAGGAGGAGAAGGAGTCGCCCCTGCCGCCGCTGAACGAGGGCGAGAACGTGACGCTGACGGGCTTTACCCCCGCCCAGCACTTCACCCAGCCCCCCGCCCGCTACACCGATGCCACCCTCATCCGCACCATGGAGGAGAACGGCATCGGCCGTCCCTCCACCTACGCGCCCACGGTGTCCACTATTCTGGACCGGGAGTACGTCATCAAGGAGGGCAAATACCTGCGCCTGACCCCCCTGGGCGGCGTGGTCAACGATCTGATGTGCCAGCGCTTCCCTGACGTCGTGGACGTGAAGTTCACCGCCCGCATGGAGCAGAAGCTGGACGATGTGGAAGCCGGCAAGGTCAAATGGAAAGATCTGATCCGCCAGTTCTACGTTCCGTTCCATCAGAATTTGGAGCAGGTGGAGAAGGACATGGAGGGCGTCTACCTGAAAGTCCCCGACGAGGTGACGGAGGAGAAGTGCGACCTCTGCGGCCGCAACATGGTCATCAAATCCGGACGCTTCGGCCGTTTCCTGGCCTGCCCCGGCTATCCCGAGTGCAAATTCACCAAGCCTCTGGTGGTGGAGATGCCGGGCCGCTGCCCCAAGTGCGGCGGACGTATCCTGAAAAAGACCAGCCGCAACGGCTATACCTACTACGGCTGCGACAAGTTCCCCACCTGCGATTTCATGACCTGGGACGTGCCGGTGAAGGACGACTGCCCCGTGTGCGGCAAGACCATGTTCAAGAAGGCGGGCCGTGGCTTCAACAAGCCCTTCTGCGCCAACCCGGAGTGCTCCAACTTCCTGCCGGAGGACCAGCGGGGCTACCGCCGCCGCAAGACTGCCGACGGTGAGACGGCGGAGACCACGACCGGGGAGAGCGCCGCCCCGGCAGAGGAGAAGAAGGCTGCGGCGAAAAAGCCCGCTGCGAAGAAGACGGCGGCCAAGAAGCCAGCGGCGAAGAAGACGGCGGCGGCCAAGAAGCCCGCCGCCCGCAAGACCGCCAAGAAATCGGAGGAAGCATGAACCAAGTGACAGTTATCGGCGCGGGCCTGGCCGGCGCGGAATGTGCCTGGCAGCTGGCCCGGCGGGGTATCCCCGTGGTGCTGCGGGAGATGAAGCCGGAAAAGACCACACCGGCCCACGTCGCCCCCTATTTCGCGGAGCTGTGCTGCTCCAATTCCCTCCGGGGCGCGGGACTGGAAAACGCCGTGGGCCTTTTGAAGGAGGAGCTGCGGCGACTGGACAGTCTGATCCTCCGCTGCGCCGATGCCACGGCTGTGCCCGCCGGCGGTGCGCTGGCGGTGGATCGTGAGGGCTTCGCCCGCATGGTCACGGAGCATATCCTGGCCGAGCCGCTGATCACCCTCATGCCCGGCGAAGTCACGGCTATTCCCGACGGCGATGTGGTCATCGCCTCCGGCCCGCTGACCTCCGACCCGCTGGCGGACGCCATCGCCGCCAAGCTGGGCGGCGGCACGACCCTGAACTTCTTCGACGCCGCCGCGCCCCTGGTCTCCTACGACAGCGTGGACATGGACAGCGCCTACTTCGCCTCCCGCTACGACAAGGGTACGCCGGACTATATCAACTGCCCCCTGTCCAGGGAGGAGTACCTGGCCTTCTGGCAGGAGCTGATCAGCGCCCAGGAGGCGGAGGTTCACGGCTTCGAGGATAAGAACGTGTTCGAGGGCTGTATGCCCGTGGAGGTCATGGCCCGCCGGGGCGAGGACACCCTGCGCTTCGGCCCGCTGAAGCCCCGTGGGCTGCCTGACCCCAAGACCGGGAAAGAGCCCTACGCCGTGGTGCAGCTCCGCCGCGACAACGCCGACGGCACCATCTACAACCTGGTGGGCTTCCAGACCCACCTGAAGTGGGGCGAGCAGAAGCGGGTGTTCTCCATGATCCCCGCCCTCCGCAACGCTGTCTACCTGCGCTACGGTGTCATGCACCGCAATACATACCTGAACTCCCCCCAGCTGCTGGACCGCTACTACCGCCTGCAAAGCGAGCCCCGCATCGGCTTCGCCGGCCAGATGACCGGTGTGGAGGGCTATGTGGAGTCCTGCGCCAGCGGCTTCCTGGTGGGCGTGGAGCTGGCCCGCCGTCTCAAGGGACAGGCCCCCATTGACTTTCCCCGGGAGACGGCCATCGGCGCGCTGGGCCTGTATATCAGCAACCCCACCGTGGCCGATTTCCAGCCCATGAACATCAACTTCGGCATCATCCCGCCCCTGGACCACCGGGTCAAGGGCAAGCGCAACAAGAACGCGGAGCTGAGCCAGCGTTCCCTCGCCATCATCGAGCAGATCAAAGAGGAGGTGCTCTCCCTGTGAATATCATCATCGACGCCATGGGCGGCGACAACGCCCCTCTGGAGATCGTCAAGGGCGCTCTCAGCGCCCACGCCCGCTTCGGCTGCAACATCATCCTCACCGGCGACGAGGCCGCCATCCGCGGTGCTGCCGCCCGGTGCGGCGCGTCCGCCCTGCCCCAGGGCGTGACCATCCACCCCACCACGGAGACAGTGGAGATGTGCGACGACCCGGCCACCGTGTTCCGCCGGAAGAAGGACAGCTCCATGGGCGTGGCCCTGACGCTGCTCCGTGACGGCGCGGGAGACGCGGTGGTGTCCGCCGGCTCTACCGGCGCGCTGCTCACCGGGGCGACCCTCATCACCAAGCGTATCCACGGCATCCGCCGTGCGGCCATGGCTCCCGTCATCCCCACCACCACCGGCAGTGCCGTGCTCATCGACTGCGGCGCCAACGCCGAGTGTACCCCGGAGTACCTGGTGCAGTTCGCCTATCTGGGCAATTTCTACGCCAAGCGGGTATTGGGCGTGGAGACACCCCGTGTGGGCCTTCTGAACATCGGCGCGGAGGACAGCAAGGGCACGGAGCTGCAAAAGGCCACCCTGGCCCTGCTGCGCAAGGCGGATGAGGCCGGCGATATGCACTTCATCGGCAACATCGAGGCCAAGGACGCCATCAAGGGCGGCTGCGACGTCATCGTCACCGACGGCTTCTCCGGCAACGTGATGCTCAAGACCATCGAGGGCGTGGGCTCGTTCGCCGGCAGCGCACTGAAGAGTATGTTCAAGAAGAACCTGCTGACGAAGCTCGCGGCGCTGCTGGTCATGCCGGGGCTGAACGAGTTCAAGGCCAGGCTCGACCCCAACAAGGTGGGCGGTACGGCCTTCATCGGCATCTCCAGACCTGTCATCAAGGCCCACGGCGGCTCTAACGCCGAGGCCATCGAAAACGCCGTGGGACAGGCCATTCAGGTGGCGGAAAGCGGCATCATAGACGACATCGCCGCCAACATCCACAAAATGCAGACGGTGTCCGAATAAAAATCAGAAAAAAACTATTGACAGCCCCGTAGGATTGCCGTATTATTTTCCAAGATAAATGAGAAGGAGGAATACCCCGTGACAGTGGAGGAGATCTTCAAAACGATGCAGGATCTGATCGCCGAGCAGTTTGCCATCGACACCGACGAGATCAGCATGGACAGCTCTTTTGTGGACGACTTGGGCGCTGACTCCGTGGATCTGGTGGAGTTGGTCATGGCGATGGAGGAGGAGTTCGACATCGGCGAGATTGACGAGGAGGATCTGTCGGGTCTGAAGACCGTCGGCGACTGCGTCCGCTACCTCAGCAGCAAGCTGGGCTGAGATATATACGACACAAAAAATACGACCCGTGCGGGTCGTATTTTTTCAAAGGAGATACTTGTATGGAAACACTGGAAAAGAAGCTGGGCTATGTGTTCCGCGACCCTGCGCTGCTGCAGGCGGCGCTGTACCACAGCTCCTATGCCAACGAGCATCGAGGTGCGCACATTGCCAGCAACGAGCGGTTGGAATTTCTGGGCGACGCGGTGCTGGGCTTCGTCACCGCCGAGCATCTGTATAAAAAGCACCCTGACCTGCCGGAGGGCGACCTGACCCGCATCCGTGCGGCGCTGGTCTGCGAGGAGAGCCTGCATGAGGTAGCCCAGACGTTGTCCTTGGGCGACCATCTCTGCCTGGGCAAGGGCGAGGAGCAGGGCGGCGGACGCCGCCGGCCCTCCATTTTGGCGGATGCCACCGAGTCCGTGTTTGCCGCCGTATATCTGGACGGCGGCATTGAGGCGGTCCGTGAGCTGATCCACCGCGTCCTGCTGGACAAGGAGCGGGAGGAGCTGGTGGAGGAGCGCCGCCGGGACTACAAGACGGAGCTGCAGGAGCTGGTGCAGCGCAAGAGCGACCAGGTGCTGCGCTACGAGCTCACCGGCTCGTCCGGCCCGGACCATGCCAAGGAGTTCGCCTTCCGCGTGACGCTCAACGGCGTTACGGTGGGCGAGGGAATGGGCCGCAGCAAGAAGGAAGCGGAGCAGTCCGCCGCCTGTGCGGCGCTGGCGCACTTGAAAAACGAGTAAGACCGGGAGGTGCTTGGTATGACGTACGGATTTATCGGAACGGGGAATATGGGCGGCGCGCTGGCCCGTGCGGCGGCGAAGGCGATCGGCGGGGAGAATGTGCTTCTCTATAACCGCACCATGGAAAAGGCGGAGAAGGTGGCCCGCGAGCTGGGGGCGAAAACAGCCTCGGCGGAGGACATCGCCGCCCGGTGCGACTATGTGTTCCTGGGCGTGAAGCCCGGGCAGATCCCGGCGCTGCTGGCAGCGCTGCGGCCCGTGCTGGAGAGTCGGAAGACCCCAGCCACAGTGGTGTCCATGGCGGCGGGCGTAACGCTGAAAGCCTTGCGGGACAACGCTTTTGCGGACTGCCCCATCATCCGCATCATGCCCAACACCGCCTGCGCCGTGGGGGCGGGGCTGGTGCTGTACGACGGCAACGATGCGGTGACGGAGACGCAGCTGCAGGGCTTTTTGGACGGCATGGCGGCCTCCGGAAGACTGGAGCGGCTGCCGGAAAATCTCATCGACGCGGGCAGCGCTGTGGCGGGCTGCGGCGGCGCGTTCGCCTGCCTGTTTATGGAGGCGCTGGCCGACGGCGCGGTGAGCTGCGGGCTGCCGCGGGATAAGGCCAATGTGTACGCCGCGCAGATGCTGCTGGGCGCGGCACAGCTGGCGCTGGAGAGCGGACAGCCCTTCGGCGCGATGAAGGACGCCGTATGCTCCCCCGGGGGCACGACCATCGCCGGCGTGCGGGCGCTGGAGGAGGGCGGCTTCCGGGCGGCGGCCATGAACGCCGTTGTCGCGGCCTATGAAAAGACGCTGGCCCTGAAGCAATAAAGACATAAATTCGCCGAACAACATGCAGATAGACGATATACAGGATGAAAAACTTTGCATTTTTCTTGAAAAATGCAGGAAAAAACTTGAAAACACTTTATAAAAAAGTGGAAAAACCTTGAAGAAACTATAAATAAAGGTATTTCACCGAATGAAGCGGCCCTCCGGCGATGCCGGAGGGCCGTGATTTTGCGCCGGATGGGGGACGGATCGCCGCGACCAGCCTGCGGACTGGCTCGCAATGACAGCGAAGGGGCGGGGTTTACCCCGCCCCTTGGGACGATAGAGTGCGTTCAGACAGATGCCGATGGACACCAGCGCCGTGGCGGCCGCGATGGCCAGGCCGTTGACCAATGCGCCGGAAAGGGTCATGGGATCAGACCCTTTCCGGTGATAAGGTCCTGCACCACCGTGCTGCCCATCAGCAGCCCCGCCGTGGCGGGTACCCAGGCCACGCTGGCGGGGACGGAGCGGCGGCCGGGAGGCGGCGCCTCCAGCTGCTGCGTCTCGTGGGGCTGCTCCGGGCTGAACACCACGCGGAGGTGGTAAATACCCAGCTTGCTCCGCAGCTCCTTGCGCATGACGCGGGCCAGCGGGCAGCCGTAGGTTTCGGAGATGTCCGCCAGCCGGAGCTGGGTGGGGTCCAGCTTGTTGCCCGTGCCCAGCGCCGTCAGGATGGGGATGCGCCGCAGGTGGGCCTGCTGGATAAGATCCAGCTTGCAGCTGACCAGGTCGATGCAGTCCACGATGTAGTCGTAGTCGTGAAGAAAGAAGTCCTCTCGGTGGGCCGCGTCGTAGGTGGCGCACAGGGGATAGACCTGCATATCGGGGTCGATGTCGCGGCAGCGGGCGGCCACCACTTGGGCCTTATACTGTCCCACGGTGGAATGAAGGGCGCAGAGCTGGCGGTTGATATTGGTGACGGACACGGTGTCCTGATCCACCAGCGTTAAAGCACCAACGCCGCTGCGTGCCAGGCACTCAGCGGCGTAGCTGCCCACGCCGCCCAGGCCAAACACCGCCACATGGCTGCGGCGGAGCTTGTCCAGGGCGGCAGGGCCTAAGATCATTTCCGTGCGGAGAAAGGCCTCGTTACGGTCAGCCGACATACTTCATGCCGGCGTCGTCCCGGGCGATCTCGGCGTTGTCATACAGGCCGTCCACCCAGGCGTTGAAGTCGTTGGAGGTGAGGGTGTTCTTGACCTCTACCTTCCAGTAGGGGATGTCCTCGCCCACGAAGTACATGACGTGGTAGCCGGTGTTCTCGTTGAACACGATGCCGGTGTCGCCGGTCTTGCGGCCCTCGGCGAAGCACCAGTCGTTGAACTCGGTGACCATCTGACCCTTGTAGACCTCGGTATACAGGCCGCCGTTGGTGTTGCTGCCGCCGTCCGCGCTCAGCTCGTTGGCCAGGGCGGCGAAGCTGTCCTCGGTGGCGTCGCCGGCCTTCCACTGGGCCAGGGCGTCCTCGGCCTTGGCCTTGGCCTCGTCGCGGCGGGCCTGGAGGTCGGCGTCATACGTCTCGGACTCGCTGTTCAGGCCGGTGGTGTCCGGCTGGAACAGGATATGGCGGACGTCGATGGTGTTGTAGGTCTGACGGCCCACGCTGTGGAACAGAACCACATAGGTGTTGGGGTCGCTGTCCACCACGTCGCAGTCACCGCTCTGACGGGCATCGTCAAACAGCCAGTCGGCCAGCGCGCCGGAGCCCTTGCTGCCGGCATCCTGAGAGTAGTAGGTGGCGTTGTCGTAGCTCTCGGCGATGGTCTTCAGATCCTCGCCGTCGTTGTAGCGCTCCAGGGCGGCGGCGGCGTTGGCGGCGGCCAGCTCCTTGGCGGCAGCGTTCTCCTCGTCGGTGGGCTCAACGGTCTTGCCGTCGGCGTCGGTGGTGGAGGCGGCCGTGCCCTTGAAGTAGATGTACTCATAGGCGGCCACATCGAAGCTGTCCTTGTTCTCGTTGTAGTAGGACTCCAGGTCGCTGTCGGTGTAGGTCAGCTCGTCCTGATAGTGC
This sequence comes from uncultured Eubacteriales bacterium, assembly GCA_900554275.1. Lineage (GTDB taxonomy): Bacteria > Bacillota > Clostridia > Oscillospirales > Oscillospiraceae > Vescimonas. The sequence goes on along the minus strand of USGS01000028.1, from coordinate 1,849 downwards.
TGCATATAGTGGGAGGACACATCGTCCAGCTCCGCCATCTGCTTGAAGGTGCTGACGGTCATGGTGCTGCCGAACACCAGCTTCAGGTACTCCTTGGTGGAGTAGCCGTTCTGCTTTGCGTAGGCGGCCACCTCGTCCATAGTGGCGTTGATCTCCTCCTGGGTGTGCTCGTCCGCGCCCATGCCGTTCTCCTCGGCCAGCTTGGCGGCCCGGGTACGGATGGTCAGCGTGCGGATGGCGTCATTGCGCAGGTACTCGTCCCACGTCATCTCGCTCTCGTCGGTGATCTGCAGGAACATCTTGGCGGTGTCGCTGACGATCTGGGAGTCCATGGACTTGGAGCCGTCCAGGCCGTAGTACGTGGCATAGCCGCTGTTGAGGATGCTGTTCTTGCGGCTCATATAGTAATAGTTCACCTGGGCCGCCGTGTACTTCTCACCGTCGATGGTCACAGCGGTCTTGCCCCGCTGCAGCACGCCGGAGTTATACACCAGCACCACCGCCGCCACCACCACGAACACCGCGGCGATAATGCCGTACAGCGTGTTGGTCTTGCGGGCCTTGGCCTTTTCCTCCGCCTCGCGGATCAGCTTGGGGTCGGTGATGCCCTGTGCCGCCAGATCCTGGCGGAGCTTCTTTTCTCTTGATGCGCTCATTTGATACTCATTCCTCTCAATTTTGGGCGCAAAACGCCCTTGTTGGTTACAGACCCAGTTATTATATCGTAAACCGCCCTTTTCCGCAAGGGGGAAACGGTGGGAATTTATGAACATTTTGCCGCAAAAGGAATAACCCCCGTTCAAAGGACGGGGGTTATTCCTTCAGCGACGGGCAGCGGCCATGTTATAACCTGCACAGCTCGCAGGTGGGTCGTCTCCGGCCAACTTTACTGCTTCCAACTTCCGCCCGCAAAGGGCAGGCGGGAGGCCTGCAAACCATTTACCGATCCGACGTCCCGTATAACCAATGTCAGGATAAATAGAGCCGCTGCCCATCGTTCAAAACTTTCTTTCGGCATCTTTTCCGCCCTGCCATCGCCGAGTCGGCTTGCTGTACACAAAGTACAGCTGTGCCGCCTCGTCATCGGCAGGACGAAAAATCTTGCCGAAAGAGGGGTGTTCCGCGCCTGCGGGTGTGGCGGGCTTGTGTCATAGTATACCTCAGCGGGGGTGAAAATACTGTCAGTTTTCCTCGTCCTCATCGGCCATGAGCTGCTCCATGAACAGGTCGTAGACCTTATCCAGCTCCTCGTCGCTGTCCAGGGTGCTGAGAAGCTCCTCGCCGTTTTCCATGACGGACTTGAGAATGACCAGGCCGAAGTCCTCGGCGGCGGCCTCGTCACCTTCGTCGTCCACGGTGGGGAAGAAGGCCATATAGGTCTGGCCGTCCACCTCGATGGCATCCACGTATTCCAGCTCGATGTCGTTGCCGTCCTCGTCGGTCAGGGTGATGAAATTAGGGCCGAAATCCTCGCTCATGGGGATGACCTCCTTGATGATGTTATCTGTATTGTACCCGATGACGGAGAAAAAAGCAAGTGGCAGGAGTTGGCGTTTTCTTCCGTTCTCATTACTAAAACGGGGCAAAATAGGGAATAATTACCGAAATGTATAGGGGGCAAAGGCGCTTTTTGACAAAAATAGCTCTTTTTTGGATTTGACAGGTGTGGTAAAATACTCTTTATAGTGGGAATTTATGTGATGCTCACGAAAAGTTATCACGCCTGTTACAGGTTATACACTGAAAAAGAAAGGAAGGTGCCCTGTCTTGAGTGAAAACAAGCGCAGACGTTCGTCCCCGGACTTTATGGGACGACTGAAGCAGAGCGCCCGGCACATACAGCAGGATG
>USGS01000027.1 GCA_900554275.1 uncultured Eubacteriales bacterium | reverse complement strand
GTGCCACTGCTCCGGCTACGGTTACTGGCTCCTGAGTGAGGGCGGCACAGTGGACGGTGATGCCGGCAGGTTTATTTAGGATCAGCAGATCCTCATCCTCCCATAGGATGGAGAGAGGAAAATCTATCGGGTGCAGGTTGGGGTTTTGACTGGGCGAATCGGATACATCTGCCGCAAGCCGATCGCCGGCATGGCAGAGGGCGGTTACGGTGACCGGTACACCGTTGAGGGTTATTCCCCCCTCGCGCCATTTGATGGACTTGAGCAGGGAGGAGGACAGCGCAAAACGCTGGCGCAGCAGGTGCTTTACCATGGCGCCATCCTCCTGGGCGGTGACAATGTGTGTAAGGATTCTCATAAAGTGGAGCCTCCGGGGGTAGATTTTCTTGATCAATTATGATACCATAATTGAATCAAGTAAGAGAAGGAGCTGTTTTTTATGGCATCTAAAGTATATTGGGCAGATTTTCGGGCAGATTTCCGGGAAAATCTGCAGCAGAAGCTGACCCGGTTGATGAAAACCGCCGGCATGGGCGAAATTGACTTTGACAACAAATATGTAGCCATTAAAATGCACTTCGGTGAGCCGGGCAACCTGGCGTTTCTGCGCCCCAATTGGGCAAAAACCGTGGCAGATTTCGTAAAAGAGCGGGGCGGCAAGCCCTTCCTGACCGACTGCAACACCCTGTATGTAGGTGGGCGGAAAAACGCCCTGGACCACATGGACGCCGCCATGCTCAACGGGTTCTCCCCTCTGTCCACCGGCTGCCAGATCATCATCGCCGACGGCCTCAAGGGCAACGACGAGGTGGAGGTGCCGGTGCGCGGCGGCGAGTATGTGCAGAAGGCCAAGATCGGCCGGGCGGTGATGGACGCGGACGTGTTCATCTCCCTGACCCATTTCAAGGGCCACGAGGAGGCGGGCTTCGGCGGCGCGCTGAAGAACATCGGCATGGGCTGTGGCAGCCGGGCCGGTAAGATGGAGCAGCACAACGCCGGGAAGCCCCATGTGGCCCAGGACCACTGCGTGGGCTGCGGCGCCTGCACCCGGATCTGCGCCCACAGCGGCATTACCGTCACAGACCGCAAGGCCAGCATCGACCACAGCAGGTGCGTGGGCTGCGGCCGGTGCATCGCCGTCTGTCCCCGGGACGCCATCCGGGTGAACTGGGACGAGACGGTCACCAATCTGAACCGGAAGATCGCCGAATATGCCCAGGCGGTGGTGGACGGGCGGCCCTGCTTCCACATCAGCCTGGTCATCGACGTGTCCCCCAACTGCGACTGCCACGCCGAAAACGACGCGGCCATCATCCCCAATGTGGGCATGTTCGCCAGCTTTGACCCGGTGGCCCTGGACATGGCCTGTGTGGACGCGGTAAACGCTCAGCCGCCCCTGCCGGGGGCCGCTGCCGCCGGGGACTGCGGCCATGACCACTTCCACCATCTCCACCCGGAGACGGACTGGATGAGCTGCCTGGAGCATGCGGAAAAGCTGGGCATGGGCACCCGGGAGTATGAGCTCATCAAAATCTGACCGGAATCTGCAAAAACCGGGCGTGCCGCGCAGGCGGCACGCCCGGTTTTTATGCGTGGGGCTTTACGTCTTGATAGAACATGTTCCAATCCACCTGATAGGCCCGGAGGGCGTTGGGGTTGTGGCAGATCATCCGCAGGTGCATGCCGGGGTGGTCCCGGAGAAAGTCCGTCATGGCCTTCAGGGCCACATGGGCCGCCTGGGGCAGGGGATAGCCGTATACCCCGGTGCTGATGGAGGGAAAATCCACCGTGCGGCAGCCGTGGGCCAGGGCCAGCTCCAGGCAGCTGAGATAGCAGCTGCGCAGCAGGGCCGCCTCCCCGTGATCGCCGCCCTGCCAGATGGGGCCGGGGGTGTGGATCACATAGCGGCAGGGCAGGTTATAGGCCCCGGTGAGCTTGGCATGGCCGGTTTCGCAGCCCCCCAGGGTGCGGCACTCGGCCAGCAGGCCGGGCCCGGCGGCCCGGTGGATGGCCCCGTCCACCCCCAGGCCCCCCAGCAGGGTGGTGTTGGCGGCGTTGACGATGGCGTCCACCCGGGATTGGGTGATGTCACCCAGGATGATGGAGATGTTTTCCATGGGTTCCTCCTGTATGATGTGCTGCTGCTTTGCGGGCAGCAAAATGTTGAATAGGTCAAAAAGCTCTTTGCGTTTTGGCTTCTTATATGTTATAATCAACAACATAAGAAGAAATTTTGAACGGAAAGGTGGTGAATTCTTGTGTGGGTTGTCATTCTCAGTGTGGTTTGCTCCCTGGCCGCCTATTTTGCAGGGTTATATGTGAGTATTATATCGTATGGTATATATGACATAGGAGCTGCTTTTGCCGTCATTACCATGGGGGCGTTTATCATGTACCAACTGAGAGGAAAAAAGAAGAAGTAGCGGGCATCTCCGGCTTTTGCCGGGGATGCTTTTTGTATACAAGCCGCAATATTCTGGCCGGATATTACGTCTTGTTTTCACTTTCCAGCTTCCGCAGGGCCTTGCGGAACTGGAGGGTGAAGAGGATCACTGTGCCGGTGACGGCGATGGTATCGGCCACAGGCTCCGCCAGGAACACGGCCCGGGTCTGGTCCGTCAGCAGGTGGGGCAGCAGATAGATCAGCGGCAGCAGCAGCACGAACTTCCGCAGCACCGCCACCACGATGGAGCAGGGGGCGTTGCCGATGGACACGAAGGTCATCTTGCAGGCGATCTGGATGCCCATCAGGAACAGGGCCCCGCAGTAGATCCGCAGCATCCCGGCGGTGAAGGCCACCAGCTCCGGCTCCGGCGTGAAAATCCGGGCGAAGGCCCCGGGGAACAGCTGGATGCAGGCCCACAGCACCAGGGCGTACCCCAGGCAGACCTTCAGCAGCAGACGGAAGGTCTGGCGCACCCGCCGGGCGCTGCCGGCGCCGAAGTTATAGCTGGAGATGGGCTGGGCCCCCTGGGCGATGCCCTGCAAGGGCAGCATGGCAAACTGCATGACGCTGGAGAGGATGGTCATGGTGTGCTTGCCCGCCGCCAGCGTCCGCAGATACACCGCCTTCAGATACACCTCGATGCTGCCCTCCTCGGCGATATAGCAGCTCTTGTCGATGGTCCTGCCATCCACCTGCACCCCCAGGAAGCTGGGGAAGCTGGCGCTGCTCTTGAACGTCAGCCCGTAGATGCCGCTGGAGTAGTCCGTGGCGCTCCTGGCGTCGGGCGCTGTCAGCAGCGGTGTGATATGCGGCCCGCTGTACGAAGAACCGCTGGATGGCACAACAGGGGCATCACCCACCGTCAGCGTAAACGCCACCATCTTGTGGTTGCGGGTATAGTAGTCATGCCGAGTCTCGTTGATCCTCTTGACGGTGCTGCCGTCTTCTTCATAATCCGTGCCGTTGTACGTCAGCTTCGACCCGTCATACGTGGTGGTCATCTTATCCTTTTGCTCCCGATACTCGCTGCTGTAAACGCCGTCGGGCAGCTGGTCATAGTTGTCCACGGTCATGGTCACCACGTCGTTGGCCACGGAGTAGGTGATGCTCACCGGCGTATCCAGCCCGCTGAACTGCACCGTCATCGTACCGCCCGCGCCAAAATACCTGCCCGCATCCGCAAATGTATTCTCGCCCTTGGTCAGCGCAAAGCTCCTGCGGTCATAGGTATCCGTATAGACGTTCTCCACCGTGGTGTTGACGATCGTTTTGCTTCCCCCGGTCACATCCGTCACTCCGGCCCAGGCCAGGCTCATTAGCATCACCGTGCCCAGCGCCGCCGCCAGCACCGCCCGCAGCGTCTTTTTCCCGTTTCCTTTTCTCATGTGCTCTCCTCCTTATTCCCGGCTGCGCCGCAGCCGGTTTATATCAGGGCCTATTATACCTGTTTTTCCTCCCGTTCGGAATGTCTCTTTCCACCCCGGCAATAGCCACGGCGGAAAATATTTCCCTCTCCCGTCTTTTCCTTTTCCCCGGCTTGGTGTATAATGAGGGAAATCATCCGGGAGGACACCGCCATGCGCTTTTGTGACCAACTGAACGAATACATCGCCGCTCTGGGCTGCTCCGCCCAGGAGCTGTGCGCCGCCGCCAATATCTCCCCCGCCGCCCTCAGCCGCTATCGCGGCGGCAGCCGCATCCCCGACCTCCACGGCGAGCCCTTCGCCCGCCTGTGTGAGGTCATCGCCGCCCAGTCCCAAAGCATGACCGCCGAGGACGTGCGCCGATCGTTTCTCGCCTGTCAGGACTGCGACACCGTGGACAAGGAGCGCCTGCGGCAGAATTTCAACACGCTGGTGTCCGTCCTCCGTCTCAGCATCCCCCGCCTGAGCCAGCACACCAACTACGATGCCTCCACCCTCTTCCGCTTCCGCAGCGGCGCACGCCAGCCCGCCGAGCCGGTGCAGTTCGCCGCTGCCGTAGCCAACCACGTGGCCGCCGAGGTCAACGACCCGGACCGCTGCGCCGTCCTGGCCGAGCTGCTGGACTGCGCCCCGGAGAGCATCGCCGACCCGGAGCAGTGCCGCCAGCGCGTCAAGACCTGGCTGCTGGACGGTCATGGCCGCCCGGAGAACGATGTATCCTCTTTTCTCACCAAGCTGGACGAGTTCGACCTGAACGAGTATATCCGCTCCATCCGCTTCGACGAGCTGAAGATCCCCACCCTGCCCTTCCAGCTCCCCACCAGCCGCACCGTCACCGGCCTGCGGGCCATGATGGACGCGGAGCTGGACTTTCTCAAGACCACCGCCCTCTCCCGCTCCGCCGACCCGGTCATCCTCTACAGCGATATGCCCATGACCGAGATGGCCCGGGACCCGGACTTCCCCAAAAAGTGGATGTTCGGCATGGCCGCCCTGCTGAAAAAGGGCCTCCACCTCCACATCATCCACAACCTTGACCGCTCCTTCTCCGAGATGATGCTGGGTCTGGAGAGCCACATCCCCATGTATATGACCGGCCAGATCTCCCCCTACTACCTGAAAAACGCTCAGAACAACGTTTTTCTCCACTTTCTGAAGGTCTCCGGCTCTGCCGCTCTCTCCGGCGAAGCCATCGCCGGGCATCACGCCGAGGGCCGCTATCACCTGACCAGCGTCAAGTCCGACGTGGAGTATTACACCCGCCGGGCCAACGACCTGCTCCGCTGTGCCAAGCCCCTCATGGACATCTACCGTGAGGACGGCGCGCAGCGTCTCCGCGCGTTCCTGCTCTCCGACACCGCCCTCCCCGGCCCGCGCCGGAACATCCTCTCCGCCCCGCCCATCTGCACCATGGACGAGCCGTTCCTCCGGGACTTCCTGCTCCGCCGTCACGTTTCCGAGGAGGACTGTACCCTGATCCTGGACTACGCCCGCCGCCGGCGGGACATGATGGACGCCATCCTGTCCCACGATCCGGTGGAGGACCGCCTCCCCCTGCTGTCCCCGGAGGAATTTGCGGCCTATCCCCTGTCCCTGCCCCTGTCCGGCCTGTTCTATCCCCGGGATCTGCACTACACCTACGAGGACTACCAGTCCCACCTGGACCAGACCCGCCGCTTCGCCGGGACCCACCCCGGCTACACGGCCACTCTCTCCGCCAGCCACACCTTCCGCAACCTGGAAATACAGATGCATCTGGGTAAATGGGCCATGGTGTCCAAGGGCCGCAGCCCCGCCATCCACTTCGTCATCCACCATCCCAAGCTCCGCGCCGCCATCGAGGACTTCGTCCCTCCGGTGGTGGAGGCCTGATACGCAAAAAAGGACCGCCCCCGGCGGTCCTTTTCCTGTTCTCTGTTCACTTATCCGACCACACGCTCCGGCCACACGTACCCGGACACATCCAGCAGCGCGTCGCCGCCCAGCTGTATCAGTCCGTTGCCGTCCCAGTCGCACCGCACGGCGATGGTCCCCCGCATCACAGCGGTCTCATCCGTCTCGTCGGCCAGCTCGTAGTACATCACGATCCCCTCCGCCGTCATGCCCAGGTAACGGGCGCTGCCCCGCAGCATCCGGCAGCTGGCGCTGTCCGGCACGCCCTCCTGCCACACCGCTGTGCCGTCCTCGGCCAGCTCGATCCAGCAGTCCTCCTCCACGGAGTTGTGCAGCAGCAGCATGTGCCAGTCTCCCACCAGGGCCGACGGCACCTCCGCCGTCATAGCCTCCACCAGCGGCTTCAGGTCGCGGATCTTGCCCTCGCCGTCTGCCGCCAGCACCGTCTGATCCTCCTCGTCCGTCTCCAGTGCCGTCACGCCGCCTATGCCGCCCAGCGGCGTAAGGCACAGCGTCCCGCCGGCCAGTCCGTCGGTGACGTTGATATACTCCACCAGCCCGGCGGATGTCACCAGGAATATATAGACGCAGCTGTCCTCGCCCATGGGCGCGCACACGCCGGAGGTATACTCCGACCACGCGCCGCCCACGGGATACGCCTCCTCCACGCCCGCCACGCGCAGCTCAGCCTGCCCGCCGTCCACGGTCAGCGTCACATCACCGCCCGTCACGGTCAGCGCCTCGCCCTCCGTCCCGGCCATGAAGTCCAGCACCTTGTAATACCACGCCGCCCCGGCCATAGCGCCCACCGGCAGCACCGCCATCAGCTTGCCCGTCTCATCCGCGTAGAGCATCGTCTCCGCGTTCACGTTCTCCGCGCCCACGGTCCAGCTCCGCTCCTGCGCCCACGCAGCGCCCTCATCGGCCGCGATGTAGGCCTGCTCGTCAAAGGCGGCGGCCGCGCTGCGCCGCAGCGCGTTCAGCACCGTCTCCTGCTCCATGTTCAGCTTCTCCAGCAGCTCCGCCGTGGTCAGCTGCACGCCCCGGGCCGCGTCGTACAGATACACCGCGTAGTCCGTGAACTCCCAGTCCGCCTCGGCCTTCACCACCAGGCTCAGCACGTCGTCACAGCGGTAGCTCTTCCACGCCACGGACACGCACCCCAGGGACAGCGCCTTCTCCATATCCTCCAGCGCGCTCCGCACCGGAACGCCGAACTTCTGATCGATGGCCTCGTTGATGGCCCGCGCGCCCTTCGTGTCGGCGGTGAGCTGGGGCACATGGTAGCTGTACGTCCAGCTGTTGTCCAGGCTGTCGGTGTAGTGCCCCTCCTCGGCGTAGCTCTCCGTGATGATGATCATATCGCTGTCGGCTTTCCTGACCGGCGCATCATCCTTTTTCCCGCCGCAGCCGCTGAGCAGCATCACCGCCGCCAGCAGCCCGGCACATATCTTTTTCTTCATGGGTATCCTCCTTGCTGTGGGTCATGCCTCCGGCTGCCCGTTCGTGGGCAGCAGCGGCCTGCTGATGGGTACACAGCCCAGCATCATCTGATACTCTCCGTCCACCATAAGCTGTACCTGGCTCACATCCTCCAGGGAGCACAGTGAGTCCACCAGCCCCTGGATCATCTGCTCCTGCTCCGCGTTGTCCTCCGGCAGCAGCGCGGTCACGCTTCCCGCCAGGTTCAGATAGCACGTTCCGTTCTCCACCTTGGTGTCCAGCACCGCAAAGCCCTCCGGCAGCAGCTGCTCCGATCCGGCATAGCTGTCCATGGGCCGCTCCGCCAGCGCCTTTACCACGGCCTGGGCCACCGTCTCTCCCTCGTACACGGTCAGCCGCCGTTCCTCACCTGTCAGCGTTCCGCTGCCGGTGGGGAAATACAGCGTCACCTTCACCGTCCGCACGATGTCCTCCGGGCTGGTGAGCAGCACCTCCGCCGAGGTATACACTCCGTTGGTCCGTCCCTCCGGCAGCAGTCCGTTCACCGTCAGCCGCACAGCGTAGATGCCGTCCAGCTGCATCAGCGACAGGGTGATGCAGTAGTCCGCGATGGTGCGCTCCACGCCCACCAGCTGCTCATACTCCCGGCTCAGATCCACCGACACCGTGCCGCCGGTGACGGTACAGCTGTTCACCGCCGTCCCCTTGGGCACGGGGCAGATAAAGTCCTTGTCCGTACAGCCGCCCAGCAGCAGCTCCATGATATACTGCGCCTGCTGCTGCCGCCCCCGGTCGTCGCCCCGCACCTGCTTCCAGCTGATGGGGATGCCGTTCACTGCATCGCCGCCTCCGGCGCTCTTGTTCTTCTCACCCAGCTCCGCCGGGCAGTACAGCCGCAGGTAGGCCGAGACCTTCTCCGTCGCCGTGTCGGCCGCCGCGTTCTTCGTGCCGCAGCCCGCCGCCGACCATACCAGCAGCGATGCCAGCAGCCATATACCTATGCGCCGTCTCATGCCTCGTCACCCCTTTCCGCCAGGGGCAGCGTCACGGTGAACACCGTGCCCACGCCCTCCGGGCCGTGTCCGGCGGTGATCGTGCCGCCCCGGTTCTCCACGGTGTCCTTCACGATGGACAGGCCCAGGCCCGTGCCGCCCACCTCCCGTGAGCGCATCTTGTCCACCCGGTAGAACCGGTCGAACACATGGAGCAGGTCCTCATCCGGGATGCCGATGCCGTTGTCGGTGACGGTGACGACCACTCTTCCGTCCTCCACCCGGGCCTCCGCCCGCACAAAGCCGTTTTCCGCCGCGGAGTATTTGATGGCGTTCTCCATCAGGTTATACAGTATCTGGTGCACGTCGTCGTCGGTGGCCAGGGCCACGGCGTCCTCCTCCGCCTGCCCGGAGATGGTCACGCCCTTCTCCGCCGCCACCATGTTCAGCATCCGCTCCACCCGTTCCAGCACCGGCCCGACGGCCACCGGATAGGGCTGCTGCACCACGCCGCTGTCCAGCCGCGTCAGCCGCAGCAGGTTCTCCGTGATACGGCTCAGCCGCTCCGCCTCCCGTCCGATGTCGGTGACGAATTCCTTCGTGGTCTCCTCGTCCATGCCCTCCGTCTGCAAAATGGAGTCCGTCAGCAGCCGTATGCCCGCCAGCGGCGTTTTCAGCTCGTGGCTGGCGTCGGACACGAACCGCCGCCGGGCGTTCTCCGTGGTCTGCAGGCGGTCCGTCAGGCTGTTGAACTCCGCCGCGATCTGGGCGATCTCGTCCGTGCCGCTGGCATCGGCCCGATGGCTGTACGCGCCCTCCCGCACGTTGCGGATGGCCTGCAGAAGGCCGCCGATCTGCCGGGTCAGCATCCGGCTCAGCACGATGCTCAGCCCTGCCACCAGCAGCGCGATCATCAGCGAGATGATCAGCAGATTATGGCGGAACGCCTCCAGCAGTCCCGCCTGCTCCGTGTCATAGCTGTAGGCGTACACCGCGCCCACGACCTGGTTGTGATACACCACCGGCGTAGCCACGCGGCTGAGAAACGCCGTCCCGTCGTACCTGCAATAGGATGCGTCGTCTCCCCGCAGCGCCACCGTCACCACGGAGTACAGCGCGTATTTTCCCACGGCGTTGCCGCCGTCGCGGGTGTCATACATCACCCTGGCCGCGCTGTCCATCACCATGATACGGTCCGCGCCGGACTCATCCAGTCCCTCCAGCGCCGTGGCCACGTTCTCCTTCGTCAGCTTCTCCAGTCCCATCAGCGCCGACTCGATGACCTTGGCCGCGCTGCGCAGGTTGTTCTGCGACGATTTCACCATCAGGTTCTGGGACACCAGCAGCGGATAGGAGTTCAGCAGGAGCAGCACCGCCGCGATGACCAAAATATAGCTCAGGCTGAACTTCATCTGCAGGGTGGCCTTGCCCCGCAGCGTTTTCAGCCACGGCGAAACGCGCCCCCACAGCGTCCTTGCGCGGGCCTCTGCCTTCTCCATCCACGCCGCCTTACGCGGTGGGCTGTTCCTCTCCTGCGAAATAGTAACCAACTCCCCACTTCGTCATGATGTGTACCGGCGAGGCCGGGTTGGCCTCCAGCTTCTCCCGCAGCCGCCGGATGTGCACATCCACCGTCCGGTAGTCCCCTGCGTAGGAATAGCCCCACACCAGATCCATCAGGCTCTCCCGGCTGTATACCCGCCGGGGGTTCTTCATCAAAAGCTCGATCAGGTCGTACTCCTTGGCCGTCAGGTCGATGGTCCTTCCATCCCGGATAGCCACCCGCTGCTCCGTGTCCAGGCTCAGATCTCCCACCGTCAGCAGCGGCGTCCTCTGCCGTGCCTGTCCCTGCTGTCCGTTCCCGGCGGCCCGGCGCAGCAGCGCCCGTATCCGGGCCTTCAGCTCCAGAATGTTGAACGGCTTCGTCACATAGTCGTCCGCGCCGCAGGCGAAGCCCATCAGCTTGTCGCTGTCCTCGCTGCGGGCCGTCAGCATGATGATAGGCACATTGGAGAACTCCCGGACCTGCATACACGCGTCGCTGCCGGACAGCCCCGGCATCATCACATCCATGACGATCAGATCTATATCCCCCTTTTTCGCCAGCTCCACGGCGGACGCGCCGTCGTAGGCCGTCGCCACCTCATAGCCCTCGTTTTCCAGGTTGAACTTCATGCCCTTGACCAGCAGCTTCTCGTCGTCCACGACCAGTATTTTCATTCCATCTCCTCCATGATGATGCAGCCCTGCAGATTTTCCAGCGTGGAGCGCCCGATGCCCTCCACATTCAATAAGTCCTCCGCCGACCGGAACGGCCCGTTCTCCGTCCGCCAGTCCACGATGCGCTGGGCCAGCACCGGCCCGATACCCGGCAGGCCGTCCAGCTCACTGACCCCTGCGGTGTTGATGTTCACCCTTGCCGCCGCAGCCGTCCCGCCGTCCTCCGGCGTTGAGGCCGTGACCTGATAGTCCCCCGTCATCGTCCGGGGCGCGGCGTACCATATCGCCGCCATACCCAGGCAGAACAGCGCCGTCAGCACCAGCAGATACATATCTGTCCTTGTCAATTTTATCCGCTTTCCCACGGTTGACTACCCCATTCTTTTCGTCTATAATAGTCCCTGCACATACGGCCCGGGCGCACCCGTCCGCAGCCTTACATCCTATTATAACATACCTGGAGAGAAATTCCTATGAAAATCCGCCGTTTTTTATCTCTTTTTTTGCTGACCGTTCTGCTGTCCGCCCTCACTGCCGTCCCCGCCTACGGTCTGGAAGACCCGGCCATCCGGGCCAAGGCCGCCCTGCTGGTGGACGTCGGGTCTGACACCATCCTCTATGAGAAGGACATCCACGCGGAGCTGGACATCGCCAGCACCACCAAGATCATGTCCGCTCTGCTGATCTTTGAGGCCATCGACCGGGGCGACCTGCGGATGGACCAGAGCATCACCGCCACCGCCTCCGCCCTGAAGGGCCTGCCGGAGGACGGCAGCACCGCCGACATCGTGGCGGGCGAAACGCTGACAGTGGAGCAGCTGCTCTACTGTATGCTGGTCATCTCCGCCAACGAGACGTGCAACATCCTGGGCGAGGCGCTGGACGGCTCTGTGGATGCCTTCGTGGCCCACATGAACCAGCGCGCCCAGGAGCTGGGCTGCAAGAACACCCACTTCGCCAACACCACCGGCCTGACCAAGTCCGGCCACTATTCCTCCGCCTGGGATCTCTACCTCATCGCCCGGGAGGCCATGAAGCACGACGACTTCATGACCATCGTCAACACCAAGTCCTACGAGATCCCCCCCACCAACAAGACGGAGGATGAGCGCGTGCTCCACAGCACCAACGCCCTCATCTCCAACTGGCGGCTGGCCGGCTACCTCTATTCCGGCGCGCAGGGCATCAAGACCGGCTCTACCGACGCCGCCGGCCAGTGCCTGGTGTCCTCCGCCGTCCGCGGCAGCCGCACGCTGGTCAGCGTGGTGCTGGGCGCGCAGAAGGTGGAAAAGGAGAACGGCTCCGGCTACATCGTGGAGAGCTTCACCGAGACCGCCCGTCTCTTCGACTACGGCTTCGACAACTTTGCCTCCCACCAGGTGCTGGATGAGAACGAGCTGATCCAGGAGGTTCCCGTGGCCCTCAGCATGCAGGTGTCCTCCGTGGCCGTCCACCCCGCCGAAACGACGGAGGCCATGCTGCCCAAGGACGTGAAGGATGAGGACCTGGTCCGCACCGTCAAGCTGGACAACGAGACGGCCAACGCCCCTATCGCCGCCGGCGACCGGCTGGGCGAGATCACCGTCAGCTACAACGGGCAGGACTGCGTCACCGTGCCCCTGCTGGCCGTGGCGGACGTATCCGTCAGCCGTTTTCTGCTGGCCCGCCACAACATCGGCCTGTTCTTCTCCCGTCCCTCTGTCCGCATCGCCGCCATCGCGCTGGTGGTGCTGGTGGCCGCGCTGGTGCTGTGGTTCAAGCTCTACGGCCGTGACCGCCGCTACGGCAAGTCCAACAAGGGCTACCGTCAGCACTCCTATCGCGGCCGCCGCCGCTGAGAAGTCCTATGGACGATCTGCGCATCCTGTACGAGGACAAATTTCTGGTCCTCTGCGTCAAGCCCGTGGGTGTACTGTCCGAGGACAGTGACGCTGCCGCCTGTATGCCCGCCCTGCTGCGGCGGCACTACCGCGCCCTGGGCCAAAACGACTATATCGCCACCGTCCACCGTCTCGATAAGGCGGTGGGCGGCGTTATGCTGTTCTCCCGCCGCCGGGATGTCACCGGCAAGCTCACCGCCGCCGTGGCGGAGCACCGCGTCACCAAGGAATACCTGGCCGTCCTCCGGGGCACGCCGGAAAAGGACGCCGACACCCTCACCGACCTGCTGTTCCGTGACGCCGCCCACAACAAGAGCTATGTGGTCACCCGTATGCGTAAGGGCGTCCGGGAGGCCCGGCTGGACTACACCGCTCTGGCCCATCACGACGGCCTGACACTGGTGCGCGTCCGATTGCACACCGGCCGCACCCACCAGATCCGCGTCCAGTTCTCCCACCGGGGACTGCCCCTGCTGGGCGACGTCCGCTACGGCAGCAAGGCCCCCTGCTCCCCGGCCCTGTGGTCCTTCCGTTTGGCCCTGACCCACCCCGTCACCGGCCAGCCCCTGGATGTCACCTGCCCGCCCCCCGCCGCCTACCCCTGGACGGACTTTTCCCCCCTGAAAGAAATGGTTTCGTCGGAAGCATAACGCAGGCATCAAAAAAAGCACCCTTCCGGGTGCTTTTTCTTATTCCATTCTGCCGCCCAGCAGCCCGCCGATGCGCACAAACAGCAGCCCCAGCAGAAAGAACCCCGTCAGGATACCCGCCACACACCGACAGAACCGCCTTGCGCCCAGCGCAGGATAGTTCAGAAACGGGTACGGATACAGCTCTCCGCTGAGCCCGATGGGCTTTCCCGTCCGTGCCCGCAGCATCACAAACACGAAGTACGCCACCGGCAGCACCAGCCACCACACCGCGTGCCATACGGTCAGCCCGGCCTTGTCCTGCCACAGCAGCCACTGCACCACCGCCAGTCCCGGCACGATGTAATGCACGCACACGTTGGCAAAGCTGTACCGTCCCTTCAGCCAGCTCTCGTCGTTGTCATGCTTGGCCAGCGGGATCAGCACCAGCGCGTAGATGAGATGGGTCACATAGATGCACAGCGTCACGCTCAGCGCCACCCCCGGCGAGCTGAACCACCGGAACGCGCCGCAGGTCATATCATGTCCGCTTGCCCCCAGGGCCAGCTCATACACCAGCACCACTATATTGCTCAGGTGGGTGTAGTATACAAAAAATCCCGCCCGGATGCACTTCTTCTCCGGCAGCCACGCCTTCTTATACAAGCTCGCCGCCGTCACCGCAGCGATGACCAGCGCGGATATGCGCAGCATCATGCCCCTCTCAGCTCCTTCAGCAGCGCGATCTCCCGGGCGTAGCCCTCCAGCTCATTGGGTGTCTCCAGCACAAAGGGCAGCCCCGCCAGCGCCGGATGACGCACCACCCGGCCCAGCGCCTCCGCCCCCAAATACCCCTCGCCGATGCGGGCGTGGCGATCCTTATGCGCGCCCAGCGGGTTCATGCTGTCGTTCACGTGTACCGCCTTCAGCCTGTCCAGTCCGATGACCCGGTCAAACTCCGTCAGCACCCCGTCCAGGTCCCCCGCGATGTCATACCCCGCGTCGGACACATGGCAGGTGTCCATGCACACGCCCAGCTTGTTCTTCAATTCTACCCGGTCTATGATCTCCCGCAGCTCCTCGAACCGGCTGCCCACCTCGCTGCCCTTGCCCGCCATGGTCTCCAGCAGCACCGTGGTGGTCTGTCCCGGCGTCAGGATGGCGTTCAGCGTCGCGGCGATCTCTGTGATGCCCGTCTCCACGCCCTGTCCGGTGTGGCTGCCCGGGTGGAAGTTATACACGTTCCCCGGCACATACTCCATCCGCAGCAGGTCGTCCGCCATGGTCAGCCGCGCAAACTCCCGCGTCCGCTCGTCCTTGGAGCAGAGATTGATGGTGTACGGCGCGTGGGCCACCAGCGTCCCGAACCCATTCTCCCTCGCCAGCGCCAGAAACGCCTCCGCGTCCTTGGGGTCGATGGCCTTGGCCCTGCTGCCCCGGGGATTGCGGGTGAAGAACTGAAACGTGTTCGCCCCGATGGACAGCGCCGTGCGCCCCATGGCCAAAAAGCCCTCCGAGGCCGACAGATGACATCCGATGTAAAACATAGTCCTTTTACTCCTTTTTCTCTCGCAGCGAAACGGTCTTCACGTCCGCCTTTCCGTTCTCAATGGTCAATACGCCGCAGGTAGGATGCTCCCAGTCCCCCGCCGCGCCGGGGTTCAGCGTCAGCAGCGTCCCGTCGTTGTCCACCAGCGGCCGGTGGGTGTGCCCGAACAGCAGCACCTGCGCGCCGTACTCCCTGGCGGCATACATGGCCGCCATAGGCGAGCTTTTCACGTTCCGGGTATGTCCGTGCAGCATCAGTATCCGCACGCCGCCCAGCTCGATGAGCCGTTCCGGCTGGTCATAGCTGCCCCAGTCGCAGTTCCCCGGCACGCCCTCCATGGGCAGCCCCGGGAACTCCCGCCGCAGCTTCTCCAGATCCCGCTGGCAGTCCCCAAGATGCAGCACATAGTCCGGCTGCACCCGCTCCACCGCCCGTATCATGTTGTCCACTCTTCCGTGGCTGTCTGACACCACCAGCACCTGCACGACCACTCATCTCCCTTTCATCTTGTCATTTTACCACATCTCCATTGAAAACTCAATTCCTTTGCGGTATGATTGAGCAAACACTACCATCCATTGGCAAGGAGGAATGTCCATGACCGGCGGCATCGTGGAGCTGGATCTCCACGGCATGAACACCTATCAGGCGCAGATCGCCATCGACGCGGCCCTCCGCCGCGCCGGCAGCGGCACGTACCGCCTGCGCCTGATCCACGGCTACCGCGGCGGTACGGCCATCCGCGATATGCTTTGGACCACCTACACCCACCGCGGCCAGGTCAAGCGCCTGGTCACCATCCACGACGGCGTCACCGACCTGGTGCTGAGGGAGTTCTGACTATGAAGATCGCTCAAATTCAAATGCACGTCACCCCCGACAAGACGGAGAACCTCCGCCGCGCCGCCGCCCTGCTGGAGCAGGCCGGCCCGACGGACATGGCCGTCCTGCCGGAGATGTTCTGCTGCCCCTACGACAACAGCTGCTTCCGCGCCTACGGCGAAGCCCCCGGCGGCGAAGCGTACCAGTTTCTCTCCGCCCTGGCCCGGGAAAAGCGCCTGTGGCTGGTGGGCGGCTCTGTGCCGGAGCTGACCGACGGCAAGGTGTATAACACCTCCTATGTCTTCGACCCCTCCGGCCGCTGCGCGGCCCACCACCGCAAGCTGCACCTCTTCGACATCGACGTACCCGGCGGCCAGTCCTTCCGGGAATCCGCCACCCTCTCCCCCGGCTCTGATGTCACCGTGTTCGACACCCCCTGGGGCAGAATGGGCCTGTGCATCTGCTTTGACTTCCGCTTCCCCGAGCTGGCCCACCTGATGACCCTCTCCGGCGCGAAGGTCCTTCTCGTCCCCGCCGCCTTCAATATGACCACCGGCCCGGCCCACTGGGAGCTGCTGTTCCGCCAGCGTGCCGTGGACACCCAGTGCTTCACCGTGGGCACGTCCCCCGCCCGCGATGAGACCGCCTCCTACGTGGCTTGGGGACACTCCATCGTCTGCGACCCCTGGGGCACGGTGCTCCACACCTGCGGCCACGGGGAGGAGGTGGCCGTCACCGACCTGGACCTGTCCCGTGTGGACGCCGTCCGCCAACAGCTCCCTCTGCTCTCCGCCCGCCGCACCGATGTCTACACCCTCCGCCCCGTCCACGATGCGTGACCGCAGGTATGTCCGCCCCGTTCTGCTATCACTTTTTTAGATAGCTAGATACTACATAAATTGTAAATATCTGTTGACATCCCCGCCCTTTCCCGGTACTATATGCTTTGGAAATGCCCGCGCCGCCTCTGCGGCGCGGACATTTTCTGCGCGATAGAAGAGACAGAAAGGAAAAAAGAGGAAAATCACATGAAAGATAGTAACGAAAAGCGGCCCAGCGGCCTGGCGCTGATCCCCTTCGCGGTGTTCATCGTTATCTACATGGGCGCCGGCATCTACTACCAGGCACGGGGCATGGACATGGCCTTTTACCAGTTCCCCTCCGTCACCGCCATGTTCCTGGCGGTGCTGACAGCCTTTGTCATGTTCAAGGGAACGATCAACGAGAAGTTCGACACCTTTGCCAAGGGCGCGGCCAATGTGGACATTCTGACCATGCTCATGATCTACATCCTGGCCGGCGCGTTTGCCAGCGTGGCCGCCGCCATGGGCGGCCGCGAGTCCACGGTGAACCTGGGCCTGTCCCTTGTGCCGGTAGAATTTCTGGCGGCGGGCCTGTTCCTGATCTCCGCCTTTATGGGCACGGCCACCGGCTCCTCCATGGGCACCGTCACCGCCGTCATCCCCATCGCCGTCGGCATCGCGGAAAAGGGCGGCCTGTCCCTCACCGTGGTCATCGGCGCGGTGGTGGGCGGCGCCATGTTCGGCGACAACCTGTCCATGATCTCCGACACCACCATCGCCGCCACCCGCAGCCAGCGCTGCGAGATGCGGGATAAGTTCCGCGTCAACTTCCTCATCGCCCTGCCTGCGGCCCTCATCACCCTGGTCCTGCTGCTGGTCTTCGGCCGCCCGGAGACGGTCATGCCCCTGGAAGCCCTGCCCTTCGACCTCATCAAGGTCCTGCCCTACCTGCTGGTGCTGGTGCTGGCCCTGTGCGGCATGAACGTATTCTTCGCCCTGACCATCGGCATATTCTCCGCCGGTCTGGTGGGCATCTTCAGCGGTGACATGACCGTGGCCTCCTTTGCCCAGAGCGTGTGGACCGGCTTCACCGACATGAATGAGGTGTTCTTCCTCACCCTGCTGTGCGGCGGTATGTCGGAGCTGATCGCCAAAAACGGCGGCATCGCCTGGATCATTCAGAAGCTCCGCCGCGTCATGAAGGGCAACAAGTCCGCCCAGGTAGGCATCGCCGCCATGGTCTCCCTCTGCGACTGCGCCACCGCCAACAACACCGTAGCCATCATCGTGGCCGGCGACATGGCCCGCGACGTGTCCCGGGAGTACAGGGTCGATCCCCGCCGCACCGCCTCTCTGCTGGACATTTTCTCCTGCGTGTTCCAGGGCATCATCCCCTACGGTGCGCAGCTTCTCAGCGCCGCTGCCCTGACCAACGCCACCGTCAGCAGCGACGCCCTCCGCACCAGCCCCGCCGCCATCGTAGGCGGTATGTGGTACTGCTGGATACTGGCGGCGGTGGGCCTGCTGTCCATCTTCATCCCCTTTGCCGACGGCGTCTGCCGCAAAGACCCCTGGAACTGGGAATACGGCTGTGCCCAGTCCGCCGTGGCGGCCAAAAAAGCCCTCCTGGCCCGGGAAGCCGGGGACGCCTCCGCCGAATGACCCTCTATACACAAAAAAGGACCGCCGGGGCGGCCCTTTTTTCTTGTCCTCACACCATGCGGCAGCTCTCGCAGCTCTCACAGTCGGGGAATTTGCTCTTGTCGTAGGCGATGCCGTTTTTGTCGTAGTAGTCCTTCACCGCGGACTTCACCGCCTCCTCCGCCAGCACAGAGCAGTGCAGCTTGTGGGCAGGCAGCCCGCCCAGCGCCTCCACCACCTCCTTGTTGGTCAGCGCCAGCGCCTCATCGACGGTCTTGCCCTTGATCATCTCCGTGGCCATGGAGCTGGAGGCGATGGCGCTGCCGCAGCCGAACGTCTCGAACTTCACATCCTCGATGCGGTCGTTCTTGATCTTCAGGTACATCTTCATGATGTCGCCGCACTTGGCGTTGCCCACCTCTCCCACGCCGTCCGCGTCGGCGATCTCGCCCACGTTCCGTGGGTGCATGAAGTGGTCCATCACAGTATCGGTATATAAAGCCATATTCAACGCTCCTTTACAGAATAAATTTCCGCTTGCCGCTCTCCAGGTCCTTCCACATGGGGGACATACTCCGCAGGTATTCCACGATGCCGGGGACCTTCTCCAGGATGTAGTCCACCTGCTCCTCCGTGGTGTCGTGGCACAGACTCAGCCGCAGCGAGCCGTGGGCCACCTCGTGGGGTCGGCCGATGGCCAGCAGCACATGGCTGGGGTCGAGAGACCCACTGGTGCAGGCGCTGCCGGAGGAGGCGCAGATGCCCGCCGCGTCCAGCAGCAGCAGCAAGCTCTCGCCCTCGATGCCCTCAAAGCAGAAGCTCACGTTGGTGGGCAGCCGGTGTACCGGATCGCCGTTCAGCGCCGAGTGGGAGATCTGGGACAGCCCCGCGATGAGCTTGTCCCGCAGCTTCGTCAGCCGGGGGATGTCCTCATCGATATGGCCGCAGGACTCCTCCAGCGCCGCCGCCAGGCCCATGATGCCGGGGATGTTCTCCGTGCCGGCCCGCTTGCCCCGCTCCTGTGCGCCGCCCTCGATCACGTTGGTCAGGGGGATGCCCTGCCGGGCGTACAGCACGCCCACGCCCTTCGGGCCGTGGAACTTGTGGCCGGACAAAGACAGCATATCGATGCTCTGCGCCTTCACGTCGATGTGCAGGTGGCCCGCCGCCTGCACCGCGTCGGTGTGGAACAGCACGCCCTTTTCATGGCACACCGCCCCGATCTCCGGGATGGGCATGATCGAGCCGATCTCGTTGTTGGCGTACATAATGGTCACCAGACAGGTATCCTCCCGGATGGCGTCCGCCACCTGCCGGGCCGTCACCGTGCCCAGCGGGCCCACGTCCAGCAGCTGCACCTCAAAGCCCTCTTTTTCCAGCTTCTTCAGCGTGTGCAGCACCGCGTGATGCTCAAACGCGGTGGAAATAATGTGCTTCTTGCCCTTCCGCGCCCCGATGCGGGCAGCGGAGATGATGGCCTGGTTGTCCGCCTCGCTGCCGCCGGAGGTAAATGTGATCTCCTTAAAGCTGCACCCGAGACAGGCGGCCACCCGCCGCCGTGCGTCGGCCAGCGCCTCGGCGGCCTGCTGGCCCACGGTGTGCAGGCTGGAGGGGTTGCCGTAGTACGTCTGGAAATAGGGAAGCATGGCCGCCACGGCCTTGTCGCTCATCCGCGTGGTAGCGGCGTTATCTGCATAGACCTGCATAGGATCACTCCTTTAACATATCTTTTTAGTAGGTAAGTAAAGCCTACCACATAAACCCTACAATGTCAATAGGTTTATGCAAAATTATTCCCTACGCACCGTCTACCGCGCCCCGCACACCGCGCAGCGGTGTCTTTGCGAGTTCTGCAAAAGGGCAAGCATTTGGGCTCAGTAGTGAAAGTTCCCGCAACGCCAGAGATTGATTACCTCTTTGGAT
>USGS01000026.1 GCA_900554275.1 uncultured Eubacteriales bacterium | reverse complement strand
TTCGGGTTCTAGTGGTCGTTACGGTCGTGCGGGTTCAAGTCCCGCCTCGCGCACCACTTCTTTTCCCCAAAAACTTCATCCATGCGCGCGAGTGGTGGAATTGGCAGACTCGCTAGATTCAGGTTCTAGTGCTCATTACGGGCGTGCGGGTTCAAGTCCCGCCTCGCGCACCAAATCGGACACCAATTTTGATACGATGGGTATCAGGTTGGTGTCCGATTTTTTTGCGCCATGGGGCGGCCGGTTTTGCATGAGTCGGCACAGCGTGTTTTCGCACGCTGTGCGTTGGCGCAGCGCACGGGATCCCTGATTCCATTTTTTTAATCAAGAATCACGTGTTAGAAAAGTGTTAGAAACCCGCCGGGTAAAGCCCCCGCGAAAACAAAAAAAGAAGTCCCGAAACCTTACGGTTTCAGGACTTCTTCGTGGTCCGAGTGTTGAGATTCGAACTCAAGGCCTCTTGAACCCCATTCAAGCGCGATACCAAACTTCGCCACACCCGGATATACAGTTTTCCAAACAGCCTATTAAGAATAGCACAGTTTTCGCCGGTTTGCAAGCCCCATTTTTAATTTTTTTCAAATTTCTCTGATGTCTTTTTGTTGACAAAGCCCCCGGGGCATGGTAAAATAATACTCGCGTTTGGCGTGAGAACTGCTTTTTCACACGGAGAGATGGCTGAGTGGTCGAAAGCACCGGTCTTGAAAACCGGCGATGTGAAAGCATCCGTGGGTTCGAATCCCACTCTCTCCGCCAGAAAACTTCATATCTGCGGAAGTACCCAAGTGGCCGAAGGGGCTCCCCTGCTAAGGGAGTAGGCGTCTAAACCACGCGCAAGGGTTCAAATCCCTTCTTCCGCGCCAAAAGGGGCTGCCTCAAAAAGATTTTTCAAAATCGATTGAGGCAGTCCCTGGTTCGTCCGATGGGATGATAATTTCTAAATTCATAGGCAAGCAGACTTGATATCCAGTCCCGTAGGCTGCATACTCTACTCGCGTCTTGTTTGATGTCACACTTAAATAATACGCCGAAGCCCGACTCTGTGCAAGAGCCGGGCTTCAAAATTTTTGGGGGCTGCCTCTTAGTGAGACAGCCCCTTTTTTATTCTTTCTTTACATGATCTCACCGATGAGATACAACACGGCCAGATGGGCGGGATAGAACACGTAGAACGCCCATTTCCAGCCCCGGCAGCCCGGCTGGCCGTTGTAGCACCACAGAATGGGCAGCGCAAGCAGCGACCACCACACGTAGGGCATATCCCCGCACTGGGTCAGGCAGTAGATGGCCATGCCCAGGGAGAACAAGACGAACCGCTGGTGCTTCTCTTGGGACAGCATGGCGAACAGTGGCAGAAACGCGCCCATCGCGCCGTAATCGAACGTGACCAGCACACCGGTCCTGGCGGTGATGGCCTGGCAAAGCATATCCGCCCCGGCCACGGCCAGCATCGCGGCGGCACACACGGCGGCATTTTTGGCGTTGGGCTGGCGCCGCAGGCGCAGGAACGATGTACACAGCAATATGGCCAGCGCCAGCGTGAACAGGATGTTCAGATACAGCGCCTGCGAGCCCCGGAGCGTTCCGCCGCCCAGCAGCTCCTCTGCCGCGAATACGATCTGACAGGCCAGACCCAGGCCCAGCACCCGCCAGAAGTAGACCCAGGGCTTGCGGGTGTGTACGCAGCCGTCTCCCACGCAGAAGGCGAACAGCGGGAAGGAGATGCGCCCGATCCAGCGCAGCACCGCCGCCTGCGGGAACAGCAGCAGCCCGGCGTGGTCGATGACCATGGTCAGCGCCGCCAGCAGCTTGAGTATGTTCTTATTCATTGATGCCCGTATCAGTCGTCCTCGTCCGTCTCTTCCGGCTCGGGCCTGGGCAGCAATCGCACCTCCGCCCGATCCACCTGATGCTCCCGGATGGATGTGACGTGGATGTGCATCCCCTCGGTCTCCAGATCGATATCCTGTTCCCCGTCGTCGGGGATGACGCCCAGCGCGTCGAACACCAGCCCGGTAAGGGTATCGTGCTCCTCCTGATCCAGCTGGATGCCCAGCGCGTCCTCGATGTCGTCCAGCTCCACGTTGCCGGTGAGCAGCAGTGAACCGTCCTCCCGCTTCTCGATGCGGGGCTCATCCTCGCTGACCAGGCCGCTGTCATCGTCGCCCAGGTCGCCCACCAGTTCCTCCACCAGGTCGTTCAGCGTGACGATGCCCACCATGCCGCCGTACTCGTCCAGCACCACGGCCAGGGGGTTGCCGGTGCGCTTCATGTTGCGGAACAGGGCATCGGCCTTGATGGTCTCCGGCACGAAATACGGCGCGCGGACGGCGGAGCGCATCACGTTGTCCCGGCTCTTGTCCGCCAGGCGGAAGTACTCCTTGGCGTTCAGGATGCCCACCACGTTGTCGGCGCTGTCCTCACAGATGGGATAGCGGTTGTGCCGCGTGCCGCGGATGGTCTCCGCCCACTCGTCCATGCTCTCGTCCATCCACAGCAGGTCCACATCGGTGCGGTGGGTGGCGATCTCCTCGGCAGTCAGGTCGTCGAACTCAAACACGTTCTGGATGAACTCTTTTTCCTCGTGGTCGATGCCGCCATGCTCACTGCTGGCGTCCACCATCATGCGGATGTCCTCCTCGCCCAGCTGCTCCTCCTCCTCATTGGGGTCGATGCCGATGAGGCGCAGCACACCGTTGGTGGACACACTCAGCAGCGACACGATAGGCGCGAACAGCTTGGAGATCACCGTCACCAGCCCGGAGATGCCCAGGGCCACCTGCTCCGACTTCTTCATGGCGATGCGCTTGGGCACCAGCTCGCCGAAGATCAGGGTAAAATAAGACAGGATCAGCGTGATAATGATGACGCAGATGGTGTCCAGCGTGCCGTGGGGAATGGCGACACCCAAGCTGATGAGCCAATCTGCCAGCCCGTCGGAGAAGTTCTCCGACGCGAAAGCGCTGCCCAGGAAGCCGGCCAGCGTAATGGCCACCTGGATGGTGGACAGAAAGCGGGCGGGCTGGGCCGTCAGCTTACTGAGCCGCTTGGCCTTGCGGTTTCCCTCGGCGCACATCTTGTTCAGCTTCACCTCGTTCACCGACAGAACGGCGATCTCGGCGCAGGCAAACACGGCGTTGAGAAGGATCAGCGCCACCTGCAAAAGCAATAACCAACCTATTGAGGTCTCCAAAATATAAAACTCCTTTCCTGCTTCTTACCTTCCCGGTAAAAAGCGCAAAAGACACGGCCTGTGTGCAGCGCGCACAGGTCATGTCTCACATCCGTACACTATTCTGATTTCGTTCAGGGCAAGAGTCGCTGCCGGCTGTGTCCATCCTTTGATTGAACCCCCTGTTGAAGTAGAATTACCTATATTATACAGATATGCCCCCTGTCTGTCAATATACCTGAACATAAAGAGGGGACAATTCGGCCGTTTCGCCCAAATCGTCCCCTCTGCCGCTTCTGTTTCCGTTATTCCGTCAGCAATTCCTCCAGCCGGCGGCGGATCAGGGTGAACATCCGGTCGTTGTCCGGCATCTCCACATAGTCCGCCCTGTCGCACAGCATGGCCAGATCCTCCGACAGATAGCCCTGCTCCAGCACGTCCAGCCCCGCCCGCTCCAGGCAGCCTGCGAACCGCACCAGCGCCGGGTTTTCGTCCCACTCGCCCCGCTTGCGCAGCGCGCCGGCCCAGGCATACATGGTGGCCACCGGGTTGGTGGATACCTTCTCGCCCTTCCTCCAGCGGTAATAGTGGTCCGTCACCGTGCCGTGGGCCGCCTCGTACTCGAAGCAGCCGTCCGGCGACACCAGCACACTGGTCATCATGGGCAGCGACCCGGAGGCCGCGGCGATGAGATCGCTCATCACGTCGCCGTCGTAGTTCTTGCAGGCCCACACGATGCCGCCCTTGGAGCGGATGACCTTGGCCGCCGCGTCGTCGATAAGGGCATAGAGGTAGCGCAGCCCTGCCTTTTCAAAGGCATCCCGGTACTCCTCGTCGTACACCTTCTGGAACAGCAGCTTGAACGTCTGGTCGTAGTCCTTGGAGATGGTGTCCTTGCTGGAGAACCACACGTCCTGCTTCACATCCAGCCCGTAGCTGAAGCAGCACCGGGCGAAGGTGAGGATGGAGTCGTCCCGGTTGTGCATGGCCTGCACCACGCCCGGCCCGGCAAAGTCGTACACCGTCTGGCGGCTCAGCTCCCGGCCGCTGTCGTCGGTGAACACCAGCTCCGCCTTCCCGGCGCAGGGCACGCGGTATTCCACCGCCCGGTACACGTCGCCGTAGGCGTGGCGCGCGATGGTCACGGGCTTTTCCCAGCAGGACACCACCGGCTTCGCCCGGGAGATGAGGATGGGCGCGCGGAACACCGTGCCGTCCAGCGCCGCCCGGATGGTGGCGTTGGGGGATTTCCACAGCTTCTTCAGCCCGTATTCCTCCTGCCGCTGGAAATTGGGGGTGATGGTGGCGCACTTCACGCCGATCTTCAGCCGCTTAATGGCCTCTGCCGCCTCCCGCGTCACCGCGTCCTCCGTTTTGTCCCGGTTGGGCAGAGAGAGGTCGTAATACTCCGTGTTCAGCGCCACATAGGGGCAGATCAGCTCGTCCTTGATCTTCCCCCACAGAACGTGGGTCATCTCGTCGCCGTCCAGCTCCGCAATGGGGTGGGGCATTCTGATCTTTTCCATTGTCTCAGCCTCTTTTCTTTGCCGCGTAATGGTTGATAAGACACCCGGCCAGCAGCAGCTCCCGCTCCTCGGCGCTGGTGTTCCTCAGGTACAGCGTCAGGGGTGCGGCCTTGCCGCCGTGCACCAGCACCGCCGGGAATTCCTCGTCGCCCCGGGCCACCTTCTCCCGGACGCCGGGGACGTACACGAAGTCCCCCGGCACGCCGTCAAAACGGTCGCCCGCCGCCATGGTAAAGGGCAGCAGACCCCAGTTGACGCAGTTGGAGCGATAGCGCTTGGTGGCAAACTCATAGCAGATATTGGCGCTGCCGCCCAGCACACGCTGACAGGAAGCCGCCTGCTCCCGGGCCGAGCCGTCGCCGGGCTTGTTGGCGAACAGCACTGAGCCGATATGCAGATGTCCAGCCGCCTGACCGTCCAGCCCCAGGGCTGCCAGCACGGTATCCAGTGCCGCCGTGTTCCCGGCGGCCCGGTCCGCCTCCAGCGCCGCCGTGGCCTTGGCCCGGGCCACATAGTCCGGGTCGCGGCGGGACAGGGTGAACTGGGCCAGCTTCATGGGGTTGGAGCGGTAGGACGACGTCTCCCCGGAGGGGATCAGCTCGTCGGTGGTGGTCACCTCATCCCGCAGGACGGAGGCCACCTGCAGCAGCAGGTCGTCGGCCAGCGCCGGAATGGCGGGCCACTCCGCGATATTCGGGCCGTACTGCAGCTCCGCCTCCGGCTGGGGGCGGCCAAAGCCCCGGTACACCCGCTTTTCATACACAGAGGCATCGAACCGCCGGGATACCGGCGCGGGCGCGTCGTAGTCCACATCCGCCGCCGACGTGACCACACCGTGGCTGCGAGCGGTGGCGGCGATGGAACGGGCGTCCATAAGGATCACCCCTGCCAGCTGGCCGTCGCCGGGCTTGGAGCCCTCCCGGTTGGGGAAGTTCCGGGTGGTGTGGCGGATGGACAGCGCGTCGTTGGCCGGCACGTCCCCCGCGCCGAAGCACGGGCCGCAGAAGCAGGGCTTGCACACCGCGCCGCTGCGCAGCAGCCGCCCGGCCACGCCGTTCTCCACCAGCTCCAGCTCCACCGGCACGGAGGGCGGATACACGGAGAAGTCGAAGTTTCCGCTGCCCACATCGAAGCCGTCCAGAATGGCCGCCGCCTCGGCGATGTTGTCGTACAGACCGCCGGCGCACCCGGCAATGACGCCCTGCTCCACCGTCAGCCGCCCATTTTTCACCTTATCCGTCAGATGCAGCGCTGCCTTGCCGCCGAACTGCTCCGCCGCCCGCAGCTCCACCTGCCGCAACACGTCGCCGGGGTTCTCGATCAGCTCCCGCAGGGGCAGTGCCTCGGAGGGATGGAAGGGCAGCGCCGCCATAGGCTCTGCACGGCTCAGGTCGATGTCGATCACGCCGTCGTAGTACGCGCCGTCCTCCGGGTGCAGCGGCGCGTAGTCACCGCCCCGCCCGTGAAGCGCCAGATAATCCGCCACCGCGCCGTCCGTCTCCCAGATAGAGGTCAGGCAGGCCGTCTCCGTGGTCATCACATCGATGCCGATCCGGTAGTCCATGGACAATCCGCCGATGCCGTCGCCCACGAACTCCAGCACCTTATTTTTAACAAAACCGTTCTTATACACCGCGCCGCACAGGGCCAGTGCCACATCGTGGGGGCCGACGCCGTGGCCCGGCTTTCCCGTCAGGCGCACCAGGATCACCTGGGGCGGCGTCACGTCATAGGTGTTCTCCAGCAGCTGCTTCACGATCTCGCCGCCGCCCTCGCCCACGCCCAGCGTGCCCAGCGCGCCGTAGCGGGTGTGGCTGTCCGAGCCCAGCACCATTTTGCCGCAGCCCGCCAGCATCTCCCGGGCGTACTGGTGGATCACCGCCTGGTTGGCGGGCACATAGTCGCCGCCGTATTTCACCGCCGCCGACAGGCCGAAGGCGTGGTCGTCGGCGTTGATCGTGCCGCCCACGGCGCACAGGCTGTTGTGGCAGTTGGTCAGCACATAGGGCACGGGAAAGCGCTCCATGCCGCTGGCCTTGGCCATCTGGATCACGCCCACATAGGTGATGTCGTGGGAGATCAGGCTGTCGAAGGTCAGGTGCAGCAGCCCGTCCTCTCCGCCCCTATGATGCTTGCGCAGGATCTGATAGGCCATGGTCTTTTCCCGGTTTCCCGCCATAGCCTCCGGTGCTTTCGTCACCGTGCCGCTGTTCCATACCACGCCGCCGCTGTGCAGCTTGATCATATACTCACGCCCTTTCGGAGAATTATCATGGGCAACAGTATACCACAGGTTTTCAGAAATGCAACAGAGAAAAGCAAATTTTTGCAAGTTGCATTTTTAGTTCATGCAAAATTATCGCAAATATTCTGATTTTTAACGCAGTTGCAGAAATTTTTTGAATTTTTTATTTTTTATTCTTGCAAAAAGAAAGGGGACGCATTATAATCACCTCAGCAAGACTTGAAAGGAGCGACCTCCATGATTGAGAAGGATGCCACTATATTGAAGCAGTACACCGGTCCGCTGAGCCGCAGCATACAGGACGAATATGCCATCAGTCCGGAGCATTACCTGGGCGACGTGAAGCTGGGCCTGCGCAACAGTGACGGCACAGGCGTTCTGGTGGGCGTGTCTAAGGTAGGCAGCGTCCAGGGCTATCTGCTGCAGGACGGCCAGCGCGTTCCCATCCCCGGCCAGCTGTACTACCGCGGCATCGAGCTGACAGACATCGTGGAGGCCCACCGCAGGGCCGGCACCTTCGGCTTCGAGGAGGTGGCCTACCTGCTCTTGATGGGCTATCTGCCCTCCAAGAGCGAGCTGGTCTACTTTGACAAGATCATGAACCAGGCCCGGAAGCTGCCGGAGGGATTCACCGAGGGTATGATCATGCGCCATCCCAGCCGCAGCATCATGAACGAGCTGGCCCGCAGCGTGCTGAGCCTGTACTCCTACGATCCCGACCCGGACAACACGTCCATCGACAATATGCTGCTGCAGTCCGTGAAGCTCATCGGCTACTTCCCCTCTATCGTTGCCAACGCCTACGCCATGCAGCGCCACTACTTCCACGGCGACTCCCTCCACATCCACTACCCCGTGCCGGAGCTGTCCACGGCGGAGAATTTCCTGCGGATGATGCGGCCCGACAAGAGCTACACCGATGAGGAGGCCCACCTGCTGGACATGATGCTGATGGTCCACGCAGAGCACGGCGGCGGCAACAACTCCACCTTCGTCTGCCGCGCCATGTCCTCCAGCGGCACGGATACCTACAGCGCCATCGCCGGGGCTGTCGGCTCGCTGAAGGGCCCGCTTCACGGCGGCGCCAACGCCAAGGTCATGGAGATGTTCCACTACATTAAGGAAAATGTCAATCCCCATGACGACGACTCGATCAAGGATTACCTGTGCAAGCTGCTGGACGGCGCGGCCGGAGACCGCTCCGGCAAGCTGTACGGCCTGGGCCACGCGGTGTATACCATCTCCGATCCCCGGGCGGTGCTGCTGAAAAAGTACGCCCAGCACATGGCGGAGATCAAGGGCTACGCCGAGGACTTCGCCCTGCTGCAGAAGGTAGAGACGCTGGGCATTCCGCTGATCCAGGAGCGCCGGAGCAGCGACACGCCCATGTGTGCCAACGTGGATATGTACTCCGGCCTGGTCTACACCATGCTGGGCATCCCGGAGGAGGTATTTACGCCCCTGTTCGCCTCCGCCCGCATTGCCGGCTGGTGCGCCAACCGCATTGAAGAGGTGGTCACCTGCCACCGTATCATGCGCCCGGCCTACCGCGCCGTCACCACCCACGAGAAGTACATCCCCATGGAGGAGCGCGCCACCCACCTGCGTCTGGCCGATGTGGAATAAGCAAACTGCAAAAAGGCCGCCCCGGACCGTTTGGCCCGGGGCGGCCTTTCTCTGTTTTACAGCTCCTTGATGAAGCAGCGGCGGCGCTTGTGCTGCTCGGTCTGGAAATCCTTCCACTGGGACTGGACCTTATCGTTCAGCTCCAGCATAGGGCCGGTCTCCGCCTGCTTGATGCCCAGCTTGTGGCAGCCCTTCATGGCCTTGCTGAGAATGATGGCGTTGACGCCCATTTTCTGATAGTCCGGGTGGACGGCGATGAGCAGCAGGTCCACCGTGTCATTTTTCCGGAACGCTTTCAGCACGTCGATCCAACCGGTGGGCATCAGTCGGCCGCGGTGCTTCTGCAGCGCGGCCGCCAGGCTGGGGGCACCCACGCCGAAGGCGATCATGCGGTCATTCTCGTCCATGACAAAGCAGGTGGTGTTGGGATTGATGAGAGGCGCGAATTTGGCGGAATACTTTTTGATCTGCCGGTCCGTCAGCTCCACCGTGCCGTACAGCGGGGCGTAGGCCACGTTCACCAACTCGAAGAACGGCTTCAGCAGCGGCAGGTAGGACAGGCGGCTCTTCGCCTCGTGGATGTGGAGATGGCGGCGCTTCAGCACGAAGTCGGACAGCTTCTCCCAGCGCTTGATGGTGGCCTCGTCGGTGGGGACGGTGATGAGCTGCTCGATCCAGTCCACATCCTTGACGTAGCCCAGCGCGGCCATGTGGTCTATGTAATAAGGGTAGTTGTAATAGGTAAAAAAGCAGCTGCGGCGGTCAAAGCCCTCCACCAGCATACCCTCCCGGTCCATGTCGGTAAAGCCCAGCGGGCCGTGGACGGCGGTGCAGCCCAGCTCTCTGGCCCAGTCCTCCACCACGCCAAACAGGGCGGCGGATACCTCCGGGTCGTCGATAAAGTCCACCTGGGTGAAGCGGAGACGGTTCGTTCCCCACTTGTCGTTGGCCTTACGGGAGTGGATCGCGCCGATGCGGCCCACGATCTCACCGTCTCGTTCCGCCAGCCAGCAGCGGGCGTCGCAGTAGTCAAAGGCCGGGTTCTTGCTCCTGTCCCAGTCGGACAGGTCATCGTCATAGGTAGCGGGGACGAACTGGGGAACGTCCTTATATAACTCGTTAGGGTAGTCCACAAATCGGCGCAGCTGGGCGCGGGTGGTAACGGGAACGATAGAAACCATGGAATATACCTCCTGATACATGGGTAGTGTACGCCATATTCAGGCAAATTGCAAGGGGATGCTAAAAAAGGGTGGCAGTCCAGGGCAAAACGTGCTACAATGACGCAGAAACAAAAAACAAACGGGAGGCATGGGATATGGAATTGCAGTGGTATGACATCCGGCAGCTGGACGCGGCAGAGGAAGCCCGGATCGCAGCCATGATGGACGATGTGCGCCGCCGCCGGGTGGCGGACATCGCCGGGGAGGACGACCGGAAGCGTACCGTGGCCGGGGAGCTGCTGGCGCGGCGGATGCTGGCAGAGAAGCTGCACTGCAGCGAGGCGGACGTGCCGCTGACCTGGGACGAGTTGGGCAAGCCCACCGTGACAACGGAAGGGAAATACGTGTCCGTCAGCCACTCCGGTGCGTGGGCGGTGTGTATTGCGGCGGATGTGCCGGTAGGCGTGGACGTGGAGGTCATCCGCTCCACCCAGGAGAAATTCATGCGGCGCGTATGCTCCGAGGCGGAGATGGCCTGCATCCGTCCCGGCGACAGCGGCGACTGCCGCCGGTTTTGGGAGGTCTGGACGGCCAAGGAAGCCCTGTTCAAGCTGATGGGCAAAGGGCCGCTGCTGGCGCTGAGCCGTTTGCTCCTGCCGGTGGGCGTGACGCTGGACTACATGGAGAAAAACGGCTGTGCCGTGACGGTGGCCGCGCAGATTTTGTGAAAAAATTTGCAAAGTGCGTCAAAAAAGGCTTTTCAACCGCACCGGAATTTGTTAGAATAGCACTGTGAAGATATGCCGCACCGGAAAGCGGCAGGTGATTTGAGGATTTTCTGAGGAGGTACGCTTTTATGATCCGAGTCGGCATCATCGGCTGCGGCAAGATCGCACAGGTGCGCCATCTTCCCGAGTACGCAGCCAACCCCAATGCGCAGGTCGTGGCGTATTACGACAAAAACATGGCCCGGGCCGAGGAAATGGCCGCCAAGTACGGCGGCAAGGTCTACGACAGCTTTTATCAGCTCATCGACGAGCCGGACATCGACGCAGTGTCCATCTGCGTGGAGAACCGCAGCCATGCGGAGATCTGCACGGCTGCGCTGTACGCGGGCAAGCACGTGCTGTGCGAGAAGCCCATGGCTGTGACGCTGGCGGAGTGCGAGAGCATGGTGGCCGCGGCGGAGCGCAACGGCAAGCATCTGATGATCGGCCACAATATGCGGTTCGATCCGGTACATCGCAAGGCCCGGAAGCTGCTGGAGAGCGGCATCATCGGCGACGTGATCACGTTCCGCTCTGTGTTCGGCAACTCCGGCCCGGAGGGCTGGTCTCCCGACCGCGACGCCTGGTTCTTCGACAAGAATAAGGCTGCCATGGGCGCTCTGTCCGACATGGGCATCCACAAGGTGGATCTGCTTCAGTATCTGCTGGGACAGAAGGTCATCGAGACCACCGCCAAGGTGGTGACGCTGAACAAGCGGGACAACGACGGCAAGCTCATCAGCGTGGACGACAACGCGCTGTGCATCCTGAAGATGTCCGGCGGCGCACTGGGTACGATGGCGGCCAGCTGGACGGTGTACGGCAAGGAGTGCGAATCCACAGTGCTGTACGGTACGAAGGGTCTGATGATGATCTACAGTGAACCCACCGCCCCCATCATCGTTACCGACCTGGAGGGCAACCGCACCAGCTACAACTTCGACAGCATCCCCACATCCTCCGGCGTTATTGACGAGTTTGTGGACGCGCTGGTGCACGACCGCGAGCCGGAGGTGTCCGGCAAGGAGGCGCTGACCACCATGCGGGCCATTTTCGGCAGCATCAAGTCCTCCGACATCGGCAGGACCGTGCCGGTGAACACCGACTTTGTGACCCACATCTGACAAAATGTGACCTGGGGCGGGCGGAAAGCCCGCTCCATTCTCTATTTCTACTGCAAAGGAGACGGGAGTATGTACCGTATCGGTATCGACCTGGGCGGCACGAATATCGCCGTGGGCGTGGTGAATGAACACTATGAGATCGTGGCGGAGGCCAGCCTTCCCACCGGGGCGCAGCGCCCCGCGGAGCAGGTGGTGGCGGATATGTGCCGGGCCGTGGAGCTGGCCATGGAGAAGGCGGACATCACGCCGGCCCACTGCGCGTCCATCGGCATCGGCTCGCCGGGTACGTGCGACGGCGAAAACGGCGTGGTGGCCCGGGCGTACAACCTGGGCTGGTTCAATGTGCCGGTGTGCGCCATGATGACGGAGCATTTCGGCCTGCCCTGCCGCCTGAGCAACGACGCCAACTGCGCCGCGCTGGCGGAGACGGTGGCCGGCGCCGCCGTGGGCTGCCGGAATATGGTGCTGGTGACGCTGGGCACAGGCGTGGGCGGCGGCATCATCCAGGACGGGAAGATCGTCAGCGGCGTGGGCGGCACAGGCGCGGAGGTAGGCCATGCGCTGCTGGTGCTGGACGGCGAGCCCTGCACCTGCGGACGAAATGGCTGCTGGGAGGCGTATGCCTCTGCCACGGCGCTGATCCGTCAGGGCAAGCGGGCGGCGCAGGCCCAGCCTGCCTCCCTGCTGGCCGGCTATGGCGGCAGTCTCACCGGCAAGGATGTGTTCGACGCGGCGGATAAGGGCGACGCGGCGGCCAAGGCCGTAGTGGCACAGTACTGTGTGTATGTGGCGGCGGGCATCACCGATCTGGTGAACATCCTCGGGCCGGAGATGGTCCTGCTGGGCGGCGGCATCAGCCGTCAGGGCGAGGCGCTGTTAGGTCCGGTGCGGGAATATGTGGCGGACCACTGCTTCGGCGGACGGCTGCGGAAGCCGCCGGTGATCCAATGCGCCAAATTGGGTAACGAGGCAGGTATCATCGGCGCGGCGGCGCTGTAAACGGAACAAAAAAGAACGCCCCTCGGGGCGTTCTTTTTTCAGTCTCAGTCGATGGTGCGGACGAAGCTCATGCCGCTCTTCTGCATATGTACGTCCAGCCGTACCCGGTCGCCGCGGATATAGCTGCGGGTGTACTCGTAGATGCGGCCATCCTCCGTGCGGGTAAGGCGCTGGTGGAAGAAGGCGCAGCTGCTCGGCTCGACGCCCAGCAGGGCGGCCCGCTCACCGTCCAGGATAACCGCCTCATAGCTCTCGTCAGCGGCAAAGGGGACGATGCCCACGTGGTACAGCAGGCTGTAAAAGCTATGGGTCTGGAGCATATCCCGGGTCAGGTTGGGGTAGATGTACTGTGGGTAGTAGCTGGTCTCCAGAATCAGAGGCTCGCCATCCACGTTACGGACACGGGTGAAGCAGTAGACCGGCGTGCCCTCCCGCAGCTCCATTTTCTCGCAGACAACGCCGCTGGGCGTCTCCACGGCGAAGTCCACCAGGGTGGAGGAGGGGACTTTGCCCAGGGATGAGACCTCGGTGGTGAAGGAATAGCGGACGCCGCGGCGGTTGGTGGCGGGGTCAGCCACGAACGTGCCGCGGCCGCGCTTACGGACCACCAGGCCCTCGTCCTCCAGCTCGCCGATAGCCTGGCGGACGGTGTTGCGGCTGATGTTCAGACACCGGCACAGCTCGGCCTCGCTGGGCAGAAGTGCGCCTACGGCCAACACGCCGGTAGAGATGTTCCGTTTGATAATGCCCACAAGCTGGGCATAAAGGGGAATGTCGCTGTCCAGCGAGAGAGCGCTGTGGAGAATGGGATTCTGTTCCATGATGGGTGTCCTTTCCCTGCGTACCCTTGGGTAAGTTGTACCTATTGTACCATACAATTCAAAGGAATGGTAGAGGTAATTTGAGGTTTTGTAAAATTTTCTATCGCAGCGACGAAAAATTCGTACAGTTTGGCAATAGTAATACGGAAACAGCGCCGTCCCGGGATGGGACGGCGCTGTCCGCCCTCCTCCGTCGGTCGGCTTACACAGTTCCCGCGCAGCGGGAACTGTGATTTTTGATTGAACGCGAAAGACACCCCTGATGGGTTTCTTTCACACTATCTTCCTTTCCGAAGTGAATGGCCCAGCTTCTTATGCAGAAAAGTCCTTCGCTGCGGAAACAGCGCCGTCCCGGGATGGGACGGCGCTGTTTCCGGAACAAAAAGAAGGAAAACCTTACAGGTGGAAAAGCAACTTATTTGTGGTCCACGCTGGCCATGTGCTCGATCAGGCACAGGACCTTGTCAGAGTAGCCCATCTCGTTGTCGTACCAGCTGACGACCTTGACAAAGGTGTCTGTCAGGGCGATGCCGGCCTTGGCGTCGAAGATGGAGGTGTGGGTGTCACCCAGGAAATCAGAGGAAACAACAGCCTCATCGGTATACTCCAGAATACCCTTCAGCTCGTTCTCGCTGGCCTTCTTCATGGCAGCGCAGATCTCATCGTAGCTGGCGGGCTTGCTCAGGTTCACGGTCAAATCCACCACGGACACGTCCAGAGTGGGCACGCGCATGGACATACCGGTGAGCTTGCCGTTCAGCGCGGGAATGACCTTGCCCACAGCCTTGGCAGCGCCGGTGGAGCTGGGGATGATGTTGCCGGAGGCAGCGCGGCCACCGCGCCAGTCCTTCAGGGACACGCCGTCCACCGTCTTCTGGGTGGCGGTGGTGGAGTGAACGGTGGTCATCAGGCCGTCGGTGATACCGAAGCTGTCATGCAGCACCTTGGCGATGGGGGCCAGGCAGTTGGTGGTGCAGCTGGCGTTGGACACGAACTGCATATCGGAGGTGTAGGTATCCTGGTTCACGCCCATGACGAACATAGGGGTGTCGTCCTTGGAGGGGGCGGACATCACCACGTGCTTGGCGCCGGCGGCGATGTGGCCTGCGGCCTTCTCCTTGGTCAGGAACAGACCGGTGGACTCGATAACATACTCAGCGCCCACCTTGGCCCAAGGCAGGTTGGCGGGATCGCGCTCGGCGAACACGGGAATTGCCCTGCCGTTGACCACGATGTTCGTGCCGTCAGCGGAGACCTCACCCTGGAAGCGGCCGTGCATAGTGTCGAACTTCAGCATATAGGCCAAATAATCGGCGGGGCAAAGATCGTTGATGCCCACGATCTCAATATTGGGATGGTTCATGCAGCAGCGCATGACCATACGGCCGATACGGCCGAAACCATTGATACCGACTTTGATGCTCATAAATACATCTTCCTCTCTGACTGGAATATCCTAAATGTATGGTATGTTTAGAATTATATCCACTTTTTTGAAAATTGCAAGCCCTTTTTGAAACTTTTTTTGTTTTGCTTTACATTTTGCGAAAATTTGACAAATATCTTGTGTTTTAGCGCCCCGTTTGGTATGATATGGTCAGAAGGGCAGAAAGCAACACGAGTAGTCCGGGACGCTGGTGAGATGCTGACGATGACGATCGTGTGAAAGGGGTAAGGCTTTGGGAAACAAAGATCGGGACGGACAGGTCCTTTACGAGATGATGCCCCACGTGGCCACGCAGATCCGTTTGGCTCTGGCCGGGGTCTATGTGGCGGCAAGCCGTTTGGCGCCGGCTGAAAAGCGCGCCAAAGACCCGGAGCTGGACAAGAACGCGGCCATGCTGCTGCAAGGCTACTTCCGCCTGCTGCGGCTGACCAACGAGCTGGACGCCGCGCCGCTGCTGGCCGGCCGTGGGCCGCTGCCCACCCAGAACACGGAATTGGTGGAGTGGACACAGGCCCTGATCCTGGAGGCCCAGCCGCTGTTTGAGCTGCGGGGCGTGACGCTGCGTATGCAGTGTGCCCTCCGCAGCCATGTGGTGGCTGTGCATCGGGCGCACCTGCGGCGGTCTCTGTGGCAGCTGCTGGGCAACGCCCTGAAGTACACCGAAACGGGCGGCACGGTAACGGTGACGCTGCAGTGCCAGCACCAGCAGGTACTGCTCCAGGTATCGGACACCGGGTGCGGCATCCCCGCCGAGCAGATCGAAGACGTGTTCCGTCTCTACGCGCTGCCCCAGCGCATTGACCAGAACCCCCATGGTCTGGGCCTGGGTCTGCCGCTGGCGCGGCAGGTCGCCGAGCGCCATGGCGGCCAACTGCTGCTGGACAGCAAGGTAGGCCAGGGCACCTGCGTAACGCTGGCCCTGCCGGACCACCGGACGGACGCGGTGCTGGAAGAGCCCCGGGCGGACTACGCCGGCGGCTTCCAGCCGGCGCTGCTGGAGCTGGCGGACGGGCTGCCGTTCCACGCCTTCCAACAGGTCCATCTGGACGATTGATAGTATGTATCCCACAGGAAGGAATATACGGAGAACTTTACCATGAGCAATGGCAAAAGAGTGCTGGTGGCCATGTCCGGCGGCGTGGACAGCAGCGCCGCCGCGGCGCTGCTGGTGCGGCAGGGCTACGACTGTGACGGCGCGATGCTGAAGCTGTACCGCGGCGAGGATGGTCGGTGCTGCTCCGCCGATGACGCGGAGGACGCCCGGCAGGCGGCTGCGCGGCTGGGAATGCGGTTTTATGTATTCAATGAAACGGAGAAGTTCCAGCGCTGCGTGATGGACCGCTTTGTCAGCGAATACGTGGCCGGGCGGACGCCCAATCCCTGCATCGACTGCAACCGGGAGCTGAAATTCGGTGCGCTGCTGAACCGGGCGCTGGCGCTGGGCTACGACTACATCGCCACAGGACATTACGCCCGGGTGGACGTTGACCCGGACACAGGATGCTACCGTCTGCTCCGCGGCCGGGAACGGCGGAAGGACCAAAGCTACGTCCTCTATCAGCTGACCCAGCACCAGCTTCGCCACCTGCTGCTGCCGGTGGGCGACTACGACAAGCCCGCCATCCGGGAGCAGGCCCGGCAGGCCGGGCTGGAAAACGCCGATAAGGGCGACAGCCAGGACATCTGCTTCGTGCCGGACGGCGACTATGTAGGCTTCCTCCAACGGGAGGGCGTGGTGCTGACGCCGGGGGACTTTGTGGACCAGGACGGCCGGGTGCTGGGCCGCCACCGGGGTCTGCCCTGCTACACCGCCGGTCAGCGGAAGGGCCTGGGCGTGGCCGCCGGGAAGCACGTGTACGTCCTGCGGAAGAACGGCGCGGACAACACCATCCTGCTGGGGGATGACGAGAAGCTGTACGCCTCCTCCCTGCTGGCCAGCCATGCAAACTGGATCAGCGGCAAGACGCCGGACGGGCCGGTGCGCTGCGCCGCCAAGACCCGCTACAGTCAGACCGAGGCGGTCTGCACCGCCTACCCCCTGCCGGGCGGCGGGCTGCGGGTGGTGTTTGATCAGCCCCAGCGGGCCATCACCGCCGGACAGGCCGTGGTGCTGTACGACGGAGACGTGGTGCTGGGCGGCGGCACAATCGAAAACAGTGAAGCATAATGGGAGCGCTCCGCGCTCCCATTATTTGTATCACGCCTCATCTCTGCGGCCTTTTTTATGAAAAGGTGTGACAAACGCCGGAAAGTATGGTAGAATGGCTTTTAGTATTTGCTACACAGGAGGCGCGGATCATGCGGAAATACCCGCAACTGGAATTTGATTTGGAGAAGCTGCGGGGCAACGCCCGGGCGGTGATCTCCCGCTGTCACGGACAGGGTATCCGAGTGTGCGGCGTGGTGAAGGGCGCGGACGGGCTGCCGGAGGTGGCGCGGACACTGCGTCAATGCGGCGCGGACGAGCTGGGCACCAGCCGGCTGGAGCAGGTGGCCAAATGCCGGGCCGCCGGCGTGGACGGGCCGTGGCTGCTGATCCGCATCCCCGCTCTGACGGAGCTGTCCGCCGTGGTATCGCTGTGCGAGACATCGCTGCAGAGCGAATGGACTACGCTGGCCGCGCTGGAGCGGGAGTGCGCACGGCAGAGCAAGACCCATCGGGTCATCGTCATGGCCGATCTGGGCGACCTGCGGGAGGGCTTTTGGGACAAGGACGAGCTGGTGGACGTGTGCGTCCGCGTGGAGCGGGAGCTGCCCCACGTACACCTGGCCGGCATCGGCGTGAACCTGACGTGCTACGGCTCGACCAAGCCCACACCGGAGAAGATGAACGAGCTGCTGGCGCTGCGCCGGCGGGTCGAGGACGGTATTGGCCGCAGGCTGGAGGTCACCTCCGGCGGCGCGACCAGCTCCTTTACTCTGGTACACTGGGGCACAATGCCGGTGGGCATCGACCACCTCCGTATCGGTGAGGCCATCCTGCTGGGTAAGGACCTGCAGGTGGACTGGGGCATCCGGGATATGGACTACCTGCAGATGGACGCCCTGACGCTGCGGGCTGAGGTCATCGAGGTGAAGGACAAGCCCACCTACCCCATCGGCGAGTTCGCCATCGACGCCTTTGGCCGCAAGCCGGTGTATGAGGACCGGGGTGTGCGGCGTCGGGCCATTTTGGCGCTGGGCCGTGCCGACGTGGGCGAGTTAGAAAGCCTGATCCCCCGCGAGCAGGGGCTTACGGTCATCGGCGGTTCATCCGACCACTGCATCGTGGACGTAGAGGACTGCCCCCGGCTGCTGGCGGTAGGCGACGTGGTGGAATTTTCGCTGTGCTACAGCCATATGCTGTACGCCACGGCGCGAAGTGATATGCGCATCAATTTCAAACACACACAGGAGGAGTGAGGAAATGGGAGATATTTCAACACTGGTCATCGGAATCATCGACACGCTGTTCGGCTTTTTCGTGGTCGCGCCGTGCATCCTGAACGCCGTCAGCCTGTTTGGCGTGCAGAAGCAGTTCGCCAAGGCCATGATCGACGAGGGCGTCGTCAAGGCGGAGGACGTGCAGCGCATCCACCCCAAGAAGCAGATCGCCGGTGTCATCGTGTCGGCGCTGGTGCTGGCAGTGCTGATCTACACCTGCGCCAAAAGCGCCCCCTGGGGCTATGCCTGCGGCGGCGTGGCCACGGTGGTGGGCTTCCTGAAGTACCGCAGCATCGTGCAGTACAACAGCCTGACGGTCAAGCGCTTCCGCAACACCTACAAGGAGGATATGGACGTAAAGAAGTTCAATAAGTTCGTGGAAACGCATTTCTGAGAGTGCAGCTATCCGGGCGGCGGGCCGCCCGGATAGCTTTTTTCATATAAAAGGAGAGACTGCCGAAGCAGTCTCTCCTTTTATTAGGGATGTGTCGCCTTATTTGTTGGCGAAGTGTGCCTTGTTGGCGGCAGCGATCTCCGCGATGGCGGAGGCGTGCTTCTTGGCCACGATGGCCTTGATGACGAACAGGGTGACGACCAGCAGGGCGATGGCGATGATCATGCAGATCACCACATTCTGCACCAGGCCGGCGATGATGTAGCTGACGAAGGAAACGGCAGCCACGGTGACACCGTAGGGGATCTGGGTGGAGACGTGGTTCAGATGATAGCAGTGAGCACCGGCAGAGGCCATGATGGTGGTGTCGGAGATGGGGGACAGGTGGTCGCCGCAGACGCCGCCGGCGCAGGAGGCCGCGATGCCGATGGACAGCAGGGTCAGCTGATCGGTCCAGTCAAACACGGCGCAGACCAGGGGAACCATGATGCCGATCGTGCCCCAGGACGTACCGGTGGCGAAGCCGATGAAGCAGGCGATGAGGAAGATCACGGCGGGCAGGAAGTTGGCCAGGCTGCCGGTGTTAGCCATCATCTCGCGGACGAACGTACCGACCTGCAGGCCGTCATCACGGCACAGGTAGCACAGCGTCCAGGCGAAGGTCAGGATCAGGCAGGGAGCGACCATCTGAATGAAGCCGTTGGGCACGGACTCGAAGGACTTCTCGAAGCCGATCAGGCCGCGCAGCCAGTAATAGATGAAGGTGAAGACCAGGGACACGATAGAGCCCAGGCACAGGCCAGGACCGGCGGAAGCGTCGGAGAAGGACATGATGAAGTTGTGGTAGTTGTCGCTCTCGGCATCCCACATACCGCCGGTCCAAATCAGGCCGACCACGCACAGGGCGATCAGAACGATAACGGGGACGAGCAGATCGGCCACGGAGGAGTGCTTCGCGCCCTCCTCGTAGTCATCCGCGCCGGCGAAGGGACGATGCTCGGTGGTGAACAGGTCACCCTTGACCTGGGCGTTGTACTCATGGGTCAGCATCGGGCCGTAGTCAATGTTGAACACGGAGATGATGATGATCATGATGAGGGTCAGAATGCAGTAGTAGTTCCAGGGAATTTGGCTCAGGAACATGGAAATACGAGAGCCGGGGAAGCCTTCGGGCACGTAGGATGCAACAGCGGCGGCCCAGGAGGATACGGGAGCGAGCATACACACGGGCGCGGCAGTGGCATCGATGATGTAGGCCAGCTTGGCGCGGGAAATGTTGTGGCTCTCGGTGACGGGACGCATAACAGCGCCCACGGTCAGGCAGTTGAAGTAGTCGTCGATGAAGATCAGCACGCCCAGCAGCATGGACAGCAGCTGTGCGCCGCAGCGGGACTTGACCGCCTTGGTGGCCCAGCGGCCAAACGCGGCAGAACCGCCGGCCTTGTTC
This sequence comes from uncultured Eubacteriales bacterium, assembly GCA_900554275.1. GTDB lineage: Bacteria > Bacillota > Clostridia > Oscillospirales > Oscillospiraceae > Vescimonas. Next base: position 187 of record USGS01000026.1, on the reverse strand, counting down.
ATCAGGTCCACCATGATGCCCAGGATGACCAGGAAGATGATGATGGAAACATCGATGGAGTTGATCATGCCAACGCCGCCGTTGTCACCAGCGCCAACCAGGTTCACCACCGTCTCCCAGGGGGAGAAGTTGGACAGCAGCAGAGAACCGACCAGGCAGCCCAGGAACAGAGAGGAATACACTTCCT
>USGS01000025.1 GCA_900554275.1 uncultured Eubacteriales bacterium | reverse complement strand
AGCCTTGCCTTGCAAGGCGTGCGTGGAGCGAAGCGACTATTTTCGTGCCGCAAGGCGGCACAAAAATAACGACATTATTCAGGCTGTTGAAAAAGCCAAAGGCTTTTTCGACAGCCTGACAGCAAGAGAGCCGCCCGGAAGGGCGGCTCTCTTGCTGTCATTTTATGCCTTGAACCACGCCATGGCCCGGACGGGTGCGCCGTCGCAGTCCGCCAGCTTCAGCGGGAAGCAGCCGAACCAAAACAGACCGCTGCCGCACTGCTCCAGGTTGGCCAGGTTCTCGATGTTCAGAATATCCTTCTCCCGGAACAGCCTCTTGTGCCGGGTCAGGTTCTCGTCGGCGATGGGGTCAAGGCCGATGACATCGAAGCCGATGCCCTTGTAGTCTCCACGCAGGATCAGCGCCATCACCTCGTCATCCAGACAGGGATAGTCGCCGAAGTAGCGGTCGCTGCCCCAGCGCTTGTCCCAGCCCGTGTTGAACAGCAGGAAATCCGCCTGCGCCACCAGCTCGCCGTAGGGCGTGAGCTGTGCCATGGTGATGGGCTGCCCCTCGTCCAGCATCCGGCAGTCGATGACCAGCGCTTTGCCGATGAACTGCCCGACGGGGAAAGCGTCCAGCGTGGTGCGGCCCGGGAACAGGTGGGCCGGCGGGTCAACGTGTGTGCCGGTGTGGGAGAACATAGTCACCAGCGTCTCCTTGAAGCCGTCCTTTTCGTAGGTGTTGGCGGCGGCCAGCACCGGCGGCTGTGTGCCGGGGTAGACCGGCATGGAGGCGGTGATGGTGTGGGTCAGGTCGATAACGCGCATGACGGTGCTCCTTTCCGCTTATTTCTCGTGTACGTGCAGCTCCAGCACGTCGGGCCGGGCGTAGTGGCCCACGCAGTCCAGCTCCATGCGGCTGGCGGGGACTTTCTGCATATCCAGGTCGGCGTAGATGATGGCCTCCTCGTCCCACACGGTGTCGGAAACATCGTGGCCGAAGGGGTCGATGACGCAGCTGCCGCCCCGGCAGGCGATGTCCGGCAGCGCAGCGATCTCCGCCTGACCGCTGGCGGTGGCGGGGTAATCGCTGCGGCGGAAGATCAGATCGGCGTTGACGAAGTAGCAGTGTCCCTCGATGGCGATGTGCCGGATGGTGTTCTGCCACTCCGGGTTGTCGTTGGTGTTGGGGGAGATATACAGGCTGATGCCCTTCTGATACAGCGCCACCCGTGCCAGGGGCATATAGCTCTCCCAGCAGATCAGGTTGGCCATCGGCCCCCAGGGCGTGTCCATCACGGGGAAATAATCCCGCTCCGCGTCGCCCCACACCACCCGCTCGCTGCCGGTGGGCTTCAGCTTCCGGTGGTTCATGGCCCTGCCGTCCGGCGCGATCATCATGTTGGCGTTATACAGCGTGCCGGTGACGCTGTCCCGCTCCGAATAGCCCATGCTCAGATAGACGTTCCGCTCCGCGGCCTTGGCGATGAGCTGCTGCATCTCCGGCCCGTCGGAGAGCAGGGAGTTGTCGTAGTAGTGCTTCCAGTCCTCCCGGCCCGGGGCTTTGCGGCTGCCCACCGTGAAGCCGAAGGTCATGCCGTAGGGATAGCCGGGGATGAACAGCTCCGGGAACACCACCAGCTCCGCGCCGTGGTCGGCGCTCTCGTCGATCAGGCGCAGCGCCTTCTCCAGACAGCCGTCCTTGTCGAACATGACAGGGGTGGCCTGCACCACGGCGATGCGGCAGGTGTCTTTCACGTCTCTCATGGGTAGCTCCTCCGTTTTATTTTAGTATGAGGCAGAAACGGCTCAATATCCGAAGATCATGGAGCGCGTGATGTCACTGAGCCTGTGGGCGCCGCACATGGCCATGGTGTCCGCCAGCTCGGAGCGCAGCTTGTCCACATAGACCTGCACGCCCTCCGCGCCGCCGCCGTAGACCATGTTCACGAAGGGCCGCCCGATGAGCACCGCATCCGCGCCCAGGGCCAGCGCCTTGAACACGTCCATACCGGTGCGGATACCGCCGTCCACCAGAATGGTCATTCTGCCGCCCACCGCGTCGGCGATGGCGGGCAGCACCTCCGCCGTGGCGGGGCACTGATCCAGCACCCGCCCGCCGTGGTTGCTGACCACGATGCCGCTTGCGCCGGCCTCCAGCGCCTTCTTCGCGCCGCTGACGGTCATGATGCCCTTGAGGATAAAGGGCTTGCCCGCCGCCTGGGACACCTCCCGCAGCTCCGCCACCGTCTTGCTGCCGGCGGGAGGCGTCAGGTTCTTCAGGAAGGGCAGGCCCGCCGCGTCGATGTCCATAGCGACGGCGATGGGGTCGGCGGCCTTCACCAGCGCCAGCTTCTCCCGGATCAGCTCCATGTTCCAGGGCTTCACCGTGGGCACGCCGCAGCCGTGGTTCTTCTTCAGCGCCTCCGCCGCCGCCTCAATGACGGCGGGGTTCGTGCCGTCGCCGGTAAAGGCGGCGATACCGGCCTGGGCGCAGGCCGTCACCAGAATGTCGTTGTAGGTCAGATCATCGTATTTATCGCCGTAGTGGAGCTGCATCGCCCCTACCGGCGCGGCGAACACAGGCAGCGCCACCTGCTTGCCGAAAAAGTCGTAGCTGGTGTCCACGGGCACGTTCTCGCAGATCGTGTCCATATTGACGCACAGCTCCTGCCATTTCTGATAGTTGCGGATAAAGCCTGTGCCCAGCCCCTTCGCGCCCGGGCCGGGCACGGTGTTCTTGCAGGCTACGCCGTTGCACACGGGACAGGACTTGCAGTACGGGCCCATGCAGGTGCGGGCGTTGGCCAAAATCTCCTGATATGTCATGATACGTTCCTCCGTTTCTGTGGTGCTTGCCGAAAAAGGACTTCGGTACGCATATTGTATCGCGTTGCGGCAAAAAAGCAAGCGGAAAAGCGGTATTTGAGGGAAACAGAGCAGAAAAAGCGCGGCGCTGTACGCCGCGCTTTCACATGTTATACGGGAGTCTCCTCCGCCTTTGTCTCCTCAGGCGCGTCCACAGGCCGCGCCGTCTCCGGTGCGGCGTCCTGCACCGGTGCGAGCTCCTCCGCAGCGGATGCCTCTGCGTCAGCGGTCTCCGCCGCGGCCCTGGCGGCCTCCTCCTTCTCCTGGGCGATGCGCTGGTTCTCTGCCCGGGCGGCGGCCTTCTGCTCCCGCCGCGCGTCGGCGGCGGCAAAGAACGCCCGCACCGCCGTCAGCACCACGATCACCGCCGCGATGACCAGTCCCACCCAGCCGGCGGGCCGGATGTGAAAGAAGTCCCGGATGGTGAAGTATTCCTTATAGATCCCCAGGAAGTACAGCGCCACGCCGCCGGCGGCGCACAGGATGCACCCCAGCAGCCGGAAGAAGGCCCGCACCTTGTGTCTGCGGCTGCCTAAGAATTCCACCAACAGCAGCAGCGCCAGCACGAACAGTCCCGGGGACTGGCAGCAGAGGATATAGCCCAATGTCTTGTCCAGCATGGTCCGTGTCCTCCCACCTTACAGCTGGCACTTGCCGCGCACCAGGTATTTGCCCTCCGGCCCGGCCAGCACCTCGCCGAGGGAGACGGCGGGCTTGCCCCGCAGCCATACCTGCCGGATCGAGCCCTTGGTCACCACGCCCTCATAGGGGTTGTAGTCCGCCGCGCCCACCATATCCTCCGCCCGGATGACGTGGTCGGCGTTGGGATCGTATACCACGATGTCCGCGTCAGACCCGGGGGCAAGCACGCCCTTGCGGGGATAGAGACCGTACAGCTTGGCGGGGTTCTCCGCCAGCACCCGGCACATATCCCCCAGGCTGATCCTGCGCTGGGCCACGCCGAAGGTGTAGACCAGCTCGCCCCGTGTCTCCACACCGGGGATGCCGCCGGGGATGGCGGTGAAATTGTCACGCCCTGCCAGCTTCTGCGCCGTGGTAAAGCTGCAGTGGTCGGTGGACACGGTCTGCACCTCGCCCCGGCGGATGGCCCGCCACAGTGCGTCCCTGTCCTCCGCTGTGCGGATGGGGGGTGAGCAGACGTACTTGGCCGCCTGCAGCCAGTCCTCGTTGTAATACACGCTGTCGTCCAGCACCAGATACTGGGGGCAGGTCTCCACGAATACCTTCTGTCCCCGCCACCGGGCGTTGGCCACCTCGTCCAGAGCCTGTATGTTGGTGGTGTGTACGATGACCACCGGGATGTCCACCGCCTCGGCGATACGCAGCAGGCGGCTGACGGCCTCGGCCTCCAAAAAGTCGGGCCGTGTCTCCGGGTGGCAGTATACGCCGTTCTCGCCCTTCTCCTTTTTCTCGGCAATAAGGGCGTCGATGACCCCGGCGTTCTCGCAGTGTACGCCGCAGATGCCGCCCTTTTCCTTCAGCTTCTTCAGCGCCTTATACATCAGCTCGTCGCCGAGCATCATGGCCGGGTACGTCATATACATCTTGAAGGACGAGATACCCTCGGCGTACATATCGTCGATCTCGCTCTCAATGGTGTCGTTCCAGTCGTCGATGGTCATGTGGAAGCCGTAGTCGCAGGCGCACTTGCCGTCCGCCTTCTCGTGCCACAGCCGCAGCCCATCGTGGAGCGTCTCCCCCTTGTTGGGGCAGGCGAAGTCGATGATGGTGGTGGTGCCGCCCCGCAGCGCCGCCCGCGAACCGCTGGCGAAATCGTCCGCCGTGGTGGTATTGCATACATCCAGATCAAAATGCGTGTGGGCGTCGATGAACCCCGGGAACAGCAGCATCCCGGACACATCTAATATCTTTGCGCCGATGGGAGAGAGATCCCGGCCCACCGCGATGATCTTCTCGCTCTCCACCAGTATGTCGGCGCGGCGCGCACCCCGGCCCGTTACCACCGAGCCGCCCTTGAACAATGATCTCATCACATGACCTCCTGTCGTTTGTGTATTTTCTGCCTCACAGATGCTTTTCCGGCTGGGCCATATCCCGCGCCAGCTGCTTGCCGTAGCGCTCCTCCTCGCTGAACACGCACCCGCAATATTTCTGCATATACAGCCCCAGCTCCCGGGCCTCCTGCTGCCCCTGGCGGAAGCCGGGGCGGAAATCCCGGTACAGGAAGGCAACGCCGTACCGCGCCGCCATCTCCTCCGCCACCTGCCGCAGCAGCTCGTGGTTCTGGTAGGGACTGACGAACAGCGTGCTGGAAAAGCTGTCGAAGCCGTGCTCCGCTGCATAGCGTGCCGTCTGCTCCAGCCGCATCCCGTAGCACTTGCCGCAGCGGTGGTCTATGTCCTCCGCCACAGCGCGGCAGAACTGCCGCAGGCCGTAATCCTCCTGCACGATCAGCTCCACGCCCACCGACGGCGCGTAGGCCATCAGCGTGTCCCGCCGTGCCTTGTACTCCTGATAGGGGTGGATGTTGGGGTTGTACCAGTAGGACACCGGCTCAATGCCCTCCTCCCGCAGCATCTGGATGCAGGCCACGGAGCAGGGCGCACAGCAGGTGTGCAGCAGTGTTTTCGTCATTTCTTCTCCTTTTTGCCCCAGGGCAGACGCAGCAGCTCCTTCAGCGGCCTGACCGCAGGCTTCTCCCGGGGCTGCAGCATGGACAAGAACCGCCCGCATACCTGCCGGAACGGCTCGCGCTCCAGCGCCTCGAAAAACCGCGCCCGATCCGGCGATACCGCCGCGGGCGTCCGCAGCGCCGGGTCAGCAGCCACAGCCTCCTTCAGCTCACACCGCTTCCGCTGCAGCGGCAGCGTGTCGAACACCTGTGCGCCCTTGGCGGTGTTGATCAGCAGCAGCGACATGCCCAGCCGCCGCTCCTCCTGGGAAAGGCTTTCGCCCTTCAGCACGCCCAGCGTCAGGTCTCCGGGCCGGTCTGTGGACGTATAGGGACAGGTGTGGCAGGCGGGCCGCAGGAACAGCCCCCTTGCGATGCCCCGGCCCATCTCCGACTTGGTCAGCGGCGCGTCGTAGCGGCCGCCGCCCTCGAATTCCACCCGGAAACGCCGCTGGCTGTCGCCGGGCAGCTTGCCGCTGAACGTGACGCGCAGCGGCCTGGACTGCTTCACGTAGGCCATGGAGCGCACCAGCTTCTCCCACACGCCGGGACTGCACACGCCGCCGCACACCACATCACAGGTCAAAAGCCGCTCCGGGTGCTCTCCTAAATAGCGGTAAAGGCCGTCCACTTGACAGGGCGTGCCGGAAAACAGCACCTGCCGCCCCTGATCCAGGTACAGCCGCACCTGCTGGTACGACTCGCCCATGTCGCTCTGTATCGGCTTCGCCCCCTGCAAGCGGGGCAGGTCGTGCAGGTTCTTCACGGCGATGTGCGTCACCCGCAGCGACTCGTCCAGCGCCGCGCCGAACACCACGCCGCCGCCCTCCAGCACGTACCTGGCCAACTCGCCGAACGCGCCGCCGCCGGTGGACTGGCATCGCAGCTGGCCGTCCCCGCTCCATACGGCAAAGCACGCCGGCTCGGTCCGCGGCTCGCGCTGCTTCAGAACGGGACAGATGTGTGTGCAGTGTCCGCACTGTACACAGCCGTCCGTCACCTGGGGGTACAGGAAACCCTCCCGGTCGGCCTCCATGCGGATCGCCCCCTTGGGGCAGCCGTTGCAGCACGCGGCGCAGCCGGTGCAGCGCTCCCGGGGTGCTAATTGGGGCGTGGTCTGCTCTGTCATGCTCCCACCTCCTGTGTCAGTCTGATTCTTGCGGCTATTGTATCACAAGCCCGCAAAAAGCACAACCCCGACGGAGAATTGTCCGTTTTTCGGGACACAACTCTTGGTACACTGATTACAGTGAACGACAGAAACACACATTATTAAATAATAGGAGGCTATGCTATGTATAAGTTCTTCGATTATCTCTCTCCCGACCTGCCCACCCGCACCATCCGCGACCTGCTGGGCTACATCCGCCGCTTCGCGGCGCTGTTCAGCGCCGGCGTGCCGGTGGAGGGTCAGATGGCCGGCGTATCGTTCTGCGCCACCCAGCAGTCCGGCGGCAGCGTCCGCGTCCACTGGGTGCAGGTAGACCGCCAGCGCATCCCCGTAGACGCGGTGGTGTGAGCAAAAAAAGGAGGGCCTCCGGTTTCCCGGTGACCCTCCTTTTTGAATACGATCTGCAATCTTCTTGCCGAATTATACGGAACGTTGTCACTTTTCACCGTCAAATACCCAGCAGCTTGTGCCAGGTGTCCCGTCCTACGATGCCGTCTGCCGCAATGCCGCTGGCCGCCTGAAAGCGCTTCACCGCCCCGGCGGTGTTGCCGCCGAACAGGCCGTCTGCCGTCCCGGCGTTGTAGCCCAGACCGTTGAGCAGCGCCTGCACCGCCCGCACCGCATTGCCGCCGCTGTTTTTAGCCAGCAGCGGCAGCGTCACCGCCGTGTCGTTGGCCGTCCGCACCGTCTGCGCCGGGGCAGATGCCGCCGCGCCGCCGCCGTAAGCGATGGCCTCAAAGGGGAAGCTCCCGCCGGGGCAGCCGGTGGCGTTTACCTCCTTATGCCGCTGTACGGTGGTGATGCCGTACTTCTGCTTCAGGTAGGCCACCAGCTCCGCGCCTGCCTTCATTTGTACCTCATTCATCTGCTCCCTGTCGAAGCTGCCCTCAAAGCAGATACCGATGCTGTCGTAGTTGTTGTTTCCCGCGTGTGCGCCCACGGTGTCCTCCGGCCTGCCCCGATAGACGCGCCCATCCTTCCGAACGAAAAAGTGGTATCCGATGCCCGCCCAGCCGTTGGCCAGATGCCACTGGTGTATCTGCTGGGCCGTACACGTCACCGCCGCCGCGTGGTGCAGGATAATGCGCCGCGTGGCGCTGCGCCGCGCCAGCGGCATAGCCCAGTCATACGTCTGCTCAAGTATCTCCATGCTGCTCATCCTCCGCTTTCTTCTCCACCACATTTTTCAGCCGCGCCAGCAGCTTGGACAGAAACGATGGCACAGGCCCGCCCATGGCCGCCACGTTCTCCAGAATGGAGATCAGCTCGTTGACGATGAGCCAGATAATGACCATGGCGGCGATGAGAAAGCTGAACTGCACCTCGATCCCCGCCTGGGCCAGACCGTAGCGGATGAGCCAGTCCGCCGCGCCTGCCGCGCCCACCACCATCAGATAGCCCACCTTTTTTACGATGCCCTTCACCCCGGTGCGGGAACAAAGCTCTCCCGCGCTCCACGCCTTGGCCATGCCGGTGATATAGTCCGCCAGCATCACCGCCACCAGCACCGCCAGCGGCACCACCAGCTGCGCGCAGTAGCTGCACAGCGCCCCTACTGCCGCCGCCAGCACCATGGCCATCGTATTTTCTGTTTTCATCTCTCGTACTCCTCTCCGTGCCAGGTCCGGCACTCCATTTTATGTGTTTCCCACATCCCTGTGTTCCCATGTGCCGCCCGTTGCACACAAACGTGCAATCCCTCCGAAAAATTCTGCTTCAAAAAACCTTAAGTGCGTGTTCATAGCACGTTCATATTTTTTCGACACAATACACATACATTATGTAAACGGGGAAAGAGCGATGGACACACAGTACTATACCTATGATCTGCCTGCCTCGTCGGATAGCGGGCGTTCGGACCGCCCGTACCGCCGTGCCCGATCCCGCCGCCGCAGGGCCAAATCGTCCCGCCGGAAAGGCCTGCTGGTGTTGCTGCTGGCGGCTGCGGTCGCCGGATTGCTGTGGTGGCGCTTCGGCCCGCGTCCCTATTACACCGCCCAGCAGCTGGGCATCCCTGTTGTCACCAGTCCCAACGACGGTGACGGCGACGGGGTGGAGGATTACGCCGACATGGTGGCCGGCATCCGCGCCTATTTTGACACCAAGCCCCACTACGCCAGCAAATACTACGCCGGCGGCTATCCCGACGACGGACTGGGTGTCTGTACCGACGTGGTTTGGCAGGGCTTCCGCGCTGCTGGCTATCAGCTGAAGGAACTGGTGGACGCGGACATCGCCGCTTGCTCCGAGGCGTATCCCTACGCCGACCCAGACCCCAACATCGACTTCCGCCGCGTGGTGAACCTGGACGCCTTCTTCCGCCGCCATGCCCAGGTGTTGACCAACAGCTTTGACGACCCGTCCCAGTGGCAGGCCGGGGACATCGTGGTGTTCGGTGACTGTGAGCATATCGCCGTCTGCTCCGACAAGCGGGACAGAAAGGGCATCCCCTTCATCCTCCACCACGGCAACCCGATAGACGAAGCGGTGGAGCGGCCCGACATCTATAAGCGGCCCGTCACCGGCCATTACCGCTGGCTGGGCTGACGGGGATGACGAGATGCAGTGTTTTTGCGCTGCATCTCGAATTTTTTCGGACAAATCGCCCATGCTATAAAAACTTTACGGCAATTTCTTGCTTTTAACAAAAATTATGGTATACTGTTACTGCTCGGATTGCGCCGTATGAACCGCAGCCCTATCGGGCAAGCTATAAGCAGAGCGCACCAGCACCGATGACTTGAAAAGAGGGAACTGCCTTGACTAAATACATGATCCGCGGCGGACGCCGCCTTTTCGGCGAGGTGACCGTCAGCGGCGCGAAGAACGCCGCCGTAGCCATCATCCCCGCCGCACTGCTGGTAGACGGTGTCTGCCGCATCGAAAACATCCCCCAGATCAGCGACGTTACGCTGTTCTTCTCCATTTTGGAGGAGCTGGGCGCCAAGGTGCGCGTGCTGAACCGCCACGCCATCGAGATCGACTGCCACGCCATCCACAGCACCCGCCCGTCCTATGATCTGGCCCGCCGTATCCGCGCCAGCTACTACCTGCTGGGCGCGCTGCTGGGCCGCTTCGGTCAGGCCACCGTGGCCATGCCCGGCGGCTGCAACTTCGGCGTCCGTCCCATCGACCAGCACATCAAGGGCTTTACCACCATGGGCGCTGAGGTGTCCGTGGAGGGCGGCTTCATCCACACCGCCGCCAAAAACGGCCGCCTCACCGGTGCGCCGGTCTATTTGGACGTGGTGTCCGTGGGCGCGACCATGAACATCATGATGGCAGCCGCCCTGGCCGACGGCGTCACCACCATCGAAAACGCCGCCAAGGAGCCCCACATCGTGGACCTGGCCAACTTCCTCAACTCCATGGGCGCGGACATCAAGGGCGCGGGCACGGACTCCATCAAGATCCGGGGCGTGGAGCGCCTTACCGGCGGCAGCTACTGCATCATTCCCGATCAGATCGAGGCCGGCACGTATATGGCCGCTGTGGCGGCCACCGGCGGCGAGCTGCTGCTGAAGAACGTCATTCCCAAGCACATGGACTGCATCAGCGCCAAGCTGATGGAGATGGGCGTCACGGTGGAGGAGGAGGACGACACCCTCCTGGTCCGCCGCACCGGCCCTCTGCTGAAGGCCAACGTCAAGACTCTGCCCTATCCCGGCTTCCCCACGGATATGCAGCCTCAGATCACCGCCGTCCTGGCTTTGGCCGAGGGCACAAGCCTTGTGACGGAGGGCGTCTACGGCGCGAACCGCTTCAAGTATGTGGACGAGCTGAAGCGTCTGGGCGCCCATATCCAGGTGGACGGCAAGGTGGCCGTGGTGGAGGGCGTACACCAGCTGGTGGGCGCGCCCATCCAGGCCTGCGACCTGCGGGCCGGCGCGGCGCTGGTCATCGCCGGATTGGCTGCCCAGGGCAAGACGGAGCTGAGCCATATTCAGTATATCGAGCGGGGCTATGAGGACCTGGTGGGCAAGCTCCGGGCCGTAGGCGCGGACATCTCCCTGGTGGAAGCGCCCGACGAGAGCGACGTGGAGACCCACGCCGTCTGACACATACCGCCATCCAGCGTCCGCTGCGAGAGGCCGCAGCCTCTTGCAGCGGATGCTTTTCGTAAAGAGAGGACATTTACCGTTGTTGACTGTACATACACTTGCCAGCGGCTCTGAGGGCAACTGCCTGCTGCTGTCCGGCGGCGGCGTCCACCTGCTGGTGGACGCCGGCATCTCCGCCCGCCGCATCACCGCGTCTCTGCGGGAGCTGGGCCTGTCGCCCCAGGACGTGACTGCCGTGCTGCTTACCCATGAGCACACCGACCATACCGCCGGGCTGGCCACCCTGACCAAGCAGTACCGCCTGCCCCTCTACGCCAGCGACGGCACCGCCGCCGCGCTGGCCCTCCGCTGTCCCGCTCTGCGGGACGTGCTGCACCCCATCCCCCGCCAGTACGTATTCTCCCTGGGGGATGTGGACATCACCGTGTTCCCCACCAGCCACGACGCCGCCGGCGGCGTGGATTACCGCTTCGACTGTCTCGGCGCGTCCGTGGGCGTCCTTACCGACACCGGCTGCGTCACCTCCGAAGCGGAGGCCGCCCTGCGGGGCGTAAGACTGCTGGTGCTGGAGAGCAACCACGACGCGGACTGGCTCATGTCCGGCCCGTATCCCTACTACCTCAAGCAGCGCATCGCCGGCCGTCTGGGCCATCTGTCCAACGATGATGCCGCCGCCTTTGCCCACCGTCTGGCGGAGCAGGGCACGTGCCGCTTCGTGCTGGCCCATCTGAGCCGGGAGAACAACACCCCGGCCCGGGCGCTGCAGGTGATGGAAACGGCCCTCACCGGCCTGCACGCCGTCGTGGAGGTCGCCCCTCGGGGCGAGCTGAGCACCTGCTACGAAGCGGAGGTGACGCTATGCAGCGTGTGACCGTCCTCTGCGTGGGCAAGCTGAAGGAGAAATTCTACATCGACGCCGCCGCCGAGTACGTCAAGCGCCTCCAGCGCCACTGCAAGCTGGAGCTTATCGAGCTGCCGGAGCAGCGATTGCCCGACGAACCCTCCCCGGCGGAGATACAAAAGGCTCTCCGCACCGAGGGTGACGCCATCCGTGAGCGGCTGCCCAAGGGCGGCGCGGTCATCGCCCTGTGCATCGAGGGCAGGCCCTGCTCCAGCGAGGAGCTGAGCCGCCGCATGGCCGAATTCGGCGTCCAAGGCAAGACCCAGCTCACATTTCTCATCGGCGGCAGCGTGGGCCTGGACGAGGATCTGAAGCGTCAGGCTGACTGGCGGCTCAGTATGTCCCCCATGACCTTCCCCCACCACATGGCCCGCATCATGCTGCTGGAGCAGATCTACCGCGCCTATCAGATCGCCGGCGGCACAAAATACCACAAATAGGAGGTACACCCATGTCAAACTGGAGCTTTACCGGCCGGCCGGACGTCCCTGCCTGGCCCAAGGACGAGACGGGCAGGGAGGAGCAGGCCGTCCTGCTGACCCAGACCTTCGACGCCCCGGCGGATGCCGACACCGTCATCTCCCTGCTTTCGGCCTACGGCATCCCCTGCTTTAAGTATTATGATAAGGAGGGCGGCGCGGGCAAGGTCATCAACGGCTTCTCCGGCTACGGCGTCAGCCTGTACGTCCCCGCCTCCCGGCTGGACGAGGCCAAGGACCTGCTGGCCTCCCGGCCCGTGGAAGAAGAAATGGAAGAACACGCCTGAAAGGAGTTTATGACTATGTTGGATTACAAGAAGGAATACCGGCGCTGGCTGACCAGCGACGCCCTGTCCACCGAGGAAAAGGCGGAGCTGCAAGCGATCTCCGGCGACGAGAAGGAGATCGAATCCCGGTTCTATGGCCCGCTGGAGTTCGGCACGGCCGGCCTGCGCGGCACGATGAAGGTGGGCCTGCATCAGATGAACCTCCACGTCATCCGCTGGGCCACCCAGGGCTTCGCCGATGTCATCGCCGCCGAGGGCGAGGAGGCCAAAAAGAAGGGCGTGGCCATCTGCATGGACTGCCGCGTCAACAGCATGGCCTTTGCCCGCGCCGCGGCGGAGGTCTGCGCCGCCAACGGCATCCACGTCCGCATCTTTGAGTCCCTGCGTCCCACCCCGGAGCTGAGCTTTGCCGTTCGCTACTACGGCTGCCAGGCGGGCATCAACGTCACCGCCAGCCACAACCCCAAGGAATACAACGGCTACAAGGTCTACTGGGCCGACGGTGCCCAGCTGCCGCCCCAGCACGCCGCCGCCATCGCCGCCCGCCTGGAGCAGATCGACATCTTCTCCGGCGTGAAGCGCGTGGACTTCGATACCGCGCTGGCCGACGGCCGCGTCGAGCTGCTGGGCGCGGAGACGGACAAGATGTTCATGGCCAACGTCATGGCCATGATCAATGACCATACCTCCATCGCCCAGGTGGCCGACCGCTTTAAGATGGTCTACACCCCATTCCACGGCTGTGGCTGGAAATTAGTCCCCGAGGCCCTCCGCGGCCTGGGCGTCAAGAACCTCTACTGTGTGGAGCAGCAGATGGTGCTGGATGGCACGTTCCCCACGGTGGCCTCTCCCAACCCGGAGAACCCGGAGGGCTTCTACCTGGCCATCGACCTGGCCGACCAGGTGGGCGCTGACTTCATTCTGGGCACCGACCCGGACAGCGACCGCGTGGGCATCATGGTTCGCGGCGCGGACGGCAAGTTCATCCCCGTCACCGGCAATCAGACCGGCGTGCTGCTGCTGGATTACCTCATCGGTGCGATGCGCCGCGCCGGAAAAATGCCCGAAAAGCCCGTGTGCCTCAAGACCATCGTCACCACCGAGATGGCCCGCAGAGTGGCAGAGTCCAACGGCGTCACCTGCTGCGACACCTTTACCGGCTTCAAGTTCATGGCGGAGAAGAAGAACGCCCTGGAGGCCGCCGGCGAGGGCCACGTCATCATGTCCTACGAGGAGAGCTACGGCTATATGCTGGGCGACTACGTCCGCGACAAGGATGCCGTCACCGCCTCCCTGCTCATCACCGAAATGGCCGCCTGGTACGCCGCACAGGGCATGACGCTCTACGACGCGCTCCAGGCCCTGTATAGGAAGTACGGCTGGTACGGCGAAAAGACCCACAACCTGGTCATGCCCGGTCTGGACGGCCTGGAGAAGATGGCCGCTCTCATGAAGTCCCTTCGTGCCGCGCCTCCCGCCGCCATCGCCGGCGTGGACGTGGTGGTCCGCAAGGACTACCAGGACGGCACGGCCACCGACTGCGCCACCGGCGCCGTTACCGCCATGGAGCTCAAGGGCAGCAACGTCCTCCGCTTCGAGCTGGCCGACGGCACGACCATTTTGGTCCGTCCCTCCGGCACAGAGCCCAAGATCAAGGTCTATATCCTCACCCAGGGCGCGGACGCAGCCCAGCGGGACGAGAACCTGACCAAATACTCCGCCTGGGTCGCCACCCTCACCAAATAAAGGGCATAAGCCCCAATAGACCGCCCCTGCACACAACCTGAAAATCCCACAAAAAAAACAGACCGCCCTCGCGGCCTGTTTTTTGCGCGTCTCTCATTTCATATTCGGCAGTATCCCCAGCAGCATCAGCGGCTCGCTGCCTGTATTCTCAATGCCGTGGGTGTGTCCCTCGGGACAGTAGTGGGTCATCCCCGCCTCCAGCGTCACCTCCGCGCCGTCGTCATGGCATACGCCCCGCCCGCTCAGCACGTGGATGACCTCACAGTTCCCCGTGTGGGTGTGCAGCCCAATGGACGACCCCGCCGGCAGCTCCAGCGTCAGGACTCTTCCCATCTCATCCTCCACCGCCTTGCGGACGACGGCCTGCCCCTCGCCGCCCTTGAAGTGCGGCACAACGGCGGCCTCCGCCGCCTGAAAGTCCAGCATCATGCTCAGCGCCTCCTCTCAGCTGCTCTTGCGCATCTTCTCCTGAATAGCCACCCCGGTAGGTGTGGCCGCCAGGCCGCCCAGCGCCGTCTCCCGGAACTCCACCGGCATTCTCCTGCCCACCTCGCCCATGGCGTCGATGACCTCGTCCACTGGGATCTGGCTGGTGATGCCCGCCATAGCCATGTCCGCCACGCTGACGGCGTTCACCGCGCCGATGACGTTCCGCTTCACGCAGGGTACCTCCACCAGCCCCGCCACCGGGTCGCAGACCAGCCCCATCAGGTTCTTCAGCGCCATGGCCACCGCGTGGCCGATCTGCTGGCCGTCGCCGCCCCGCAGGGCCACCAGCGCGCCCGCCGCCATGGCCGACGCCGTGCCGATCTCCGCCTGACACCCGCCGGACGCACCGGCGATGCACGCCCGGTAGGCGATCACCGCGCCGATGCCGCTGGCCACGTACAGTGCCTCCAGCAGCTGGTGCTGGCTCAGCTCCTCATATTTACACAGCGGCAGCAGCACCGCCGGCAGCACGCCGCACGCCCCCGCCGTAGGCGCGGCCACGATGCGCCCCATGCAGGCGTTGCTCTCCGCCATGCTCAGTGCCTCGGCGATGACCTCGCTGACATAGCCGCCGGTCATGGCCTCGCCCCGCAGGTTGTACTGCCGCATCTTCATGCCGTCGCCGCCCACCAGACCGCTGACGGAACGCCGCCGGCCCGTGTAGCCGTCCGCCGCGTCGGACATGGCCTGCCACATGGTCAGCATCTTGGCCATGGACTGGTTGCGCGTCACCTGCCGCTCCTCCATATCCGTCTCCAGCACGATCTCCCAGAAGGGCTTTCCCTCCTGGGCCATCCTGTCAAATATCTCCCTCATCGAATCCAGCGCCATCGTCATCCACCTCCTTGTCGTAGTACGTCAGGGACACAATGCCCGGCAGCTGCCCGATGAAGGACACCTGCTCCGGCTTGATATGCTGGTCCACCTCAATGATCATCAGCGACTCGCCGCCCCGCTTGTGGCGGTACATACTCATATTGGCGATGTTGATGCGGAACTGGCTCAGTATGGTCGTCACCGCCGCCTCCGAGGAGTAGTAGTCCAGGTTGCGGATCACCAGCGTGTTGTACGTGCCGTTGAAATTTACCTCGATGCCGTCCAGCTTGTTCACCATGATCCGTCCGCCGCCGATAGAGGATGCCTGCATGGACAGCTTCCTCCCGTCCGCGCTCTCCGCCTCGATCACCGCCGTGTTGGGATGGGCGTCCCGCAGCTTCACCTCGTCGATGGTGTACGTCAGCCCCGCCTTCTTCGCCTCGTCAAAGGCGGTGGGCAGCCGCGGATCGTCCGGCTTCATGCCCAGAAGACCGCC
The DNA here is from genome assembly GCA_900554275.1 of uncultured Eubacteriales bacterium. GTDB lineage: Bacteria > Bacillota > Clostridia > Oscillospirales > Oscillospiraceae > Vescimonas. Next base: position 4,886 of record USGS01000025.1, on the reverse strand, counting down.
CACCAGCGCCCGGTCTGTGCCGTGCCCCGCGCCGGTCTCCGCAAACGAGCCGTACAGGTGTATCGCCGCCTTCACCGGCGGCTGGCCCAGCAGCGCCCGGGCCATTGCGCCGATCCGCGCCGCCCCGGCGGTGTGGGAGCTGGACGGCCCGATCATCACCGGCCCGAGTATGTCAAAAATATCCAACATGGCAAGGAAACTCCTTTTCTGATTTTCCTGATATTCCTTGCCGCCATTGTACCACGTCCCCTGTAAAAAAGCGATACCCAAATTCCCCGTTTTCTCCCACCCCTGCGCTCCGCCTGCCGGGTGTGCGCGGCCATACGCTTCTGGCGGGGAAAATCGTCCTTATGCGGCGCACAAATTCCACGCAGATGTCCGCGCGGCGCGTGTGGGAGCTGGGAAAATCCTCCGCTGCGCCCATGAGAATTTACGGAACAACGTGTGAAATTGTTAAATATGGGCAATGTATCACGTGAAAATCACCGTTTTACCCGATTTGCGGCGTTCTGAATTTTGTCTGCAAACATGCTAAAAAGTTACTAAAATCCACGAAATAGAATAAATACACAACTATTCCGAAAATTTAATGGTTTTTTAATATTTTTTTACGAGTTTTTTTGCAAATCCTCGCCCCAAAAGCCTTGATTTATCCGCCGTTTATGATATACTTAGCATCGTCAAAGGCGAGGTCGAGTTGCCAACGTCTGCGGGCTACAACATAATGATGTTTATGTGGCGGCCTGAAGATGGCGGCGGTGAGACCGAACCCAAAACAAACAAAATTTTATGGAGGAAACAAACATGAAGAAGATCATTGCAACTGTGTTGGCGATGGTCATGGCTCTGGCTCTGTGCAGCACCGCTTTCGCTGCTACCACTGTCAAGGCTAAGGCTTATCGCGACACCAGCGCTAAGGACGCTGTGAAGAAGGAAGTCACCGCTACTTTCTATGCTGCCACCGCTGCCAAGCTGGACAAGGATGGCAAGCAGACCAACACCGCTAACGTCGCTTACTACGTCGTTATGGACACTGAGTATGTTGTCGTTAGCTCCCTGGCCGATGCTGACCTGGTTCTGTACGGCGATGCCGACGCTACCAGCGTGATGCTGTACCTGGCCAAGGCCACCGTTCACTACAACGGCACCGGCACCGAGTTCAAGAACTTCGGCAAGAAGTGCGGTCAGTTCGACTACGACTATGACAGCGCTGAGACCTACTACACCACCAATGCGAAGGGCAACAAGGCTCTGTACGTTGCTGATGAGAAGGGCGCCGAGGCTCTGCTGGTCGGCGGCAAGCTGATCAACGTGACCCTGGTGGCTGCTGATGCTACCGCTACCGTTCAGCACACTGCTATCCCCACTGTGAAGGATGGCAAGGTCGTGGGTTACACCTGCTCTGTCTGCAAGCTGGCTGCTGTCAAGGCTGCTAACTACGCTTCCATCCCCGATGGTGCTCAGATCATCACCGGCAACTGGTACTTCCCCGCTACCGCTTCCGGCAGCAGCACCACTCCCAGCGGCTCCCCCAAGACCTTCGACGCTGGTATCGCTATGTACGTTGGCATGGCTCTGACCTCCGTTGCTGGCTCCGCTGTTGTGATCGGCAAGAAGAAGGAGTTCTAATTAGAGCTTCACTCTAACCTAAAAGAAGAGACCGCTCCGGCGGTCTCTTTTTTTGCCCTCAGAACGGTATCCCCGCCAGCGCGGACACATCTCCCCTCGGCGTGAACAGCGCCCCGCCCGGCCTCACGATGGTCAGCAGGATATACGCCGCCGCCAGCGCTATCGCCGCCGCGAACCACCCGCCCCGCTCCTTCAGCCGCCGCAGCACCCCGCCGTACAGCGCCACCGCCGCCGCCATCGCCCCGCCGGCCGCTATGGCCGGCGCTGCCCCTGCCAGCGCCAGCACCGTCGCCGCCCCGCCGCCTGCCATGGCCATGGCACACAGCCCGCTCCGGCTTCCGCCTTCCGCCAGATACCATATCACCGGCCCGGCGGCCAGCAACGGGAAAAACGCCGCCTTGCCCTGCTCCCACGGGCTGTCCCACGCCGGCGACAGCGCCGCTGTCAGCGGATCGCCGAACCGCGCCTGCAGCGCCCATAGCAGTGCCGCCGCCGCCAGCGCCGCGTGCAGCCCCACGATGCATGGAAAGATCGGAACGCGCTTCATACCCTCACCTCACGGCAGTATATGCGTCTCCCAAAAAATTTTTCCCCGAAAAAAGAGGATTTCCCCATTTTTTTTGGTATAGTTAAGGTAAGACCCCGGAAAGGAGGGACGCAGATGACCTTTACCCAGAGCTTTATGGACGAGCTCATGGCCCGCAGCGACATTGTGGACGTGGTCTCCGGCTACGTTACCCTGACCCGTCACGGCAGCAACCTGTTCGGACTGTGTCCCTTCCACAGCGAGAAGACACCGTCCTTCTCCGTCGCGCCGGACAAGCAGATGTACCACTGCTTCGGCTGCAAAAAAGGCGGCGACGTGATCAATTTCATCATGGACATCGAGGGCCTTACCTTTCCCGAGGCTGTCCGCTTCCTGGCCAAGCGTGCCAATATCCCCATGCCGGAGGAGAACGAGGGCGCTTCCGCCGCGGAGAAGCTCCGCCGCCGCGTGCTGGAGCTGAACCGCACCGCCGCCCGCTGGTATTACGACCAGCTCCAAGGGCCGCAGGGCCAGGCGGTCCAGGCGTATCTGGACAAGCGGCAGATCCGCCGCGGCGTGGCCGTCCGCTTCGGCATGGGCGCGTCCCTGGACCAGTGGGACGCCCTGCTCCGGGCCATGACCGCCCAGGGCTTCACCAAGTCCGAGCTGCTGGCTGCCGGCCTGGTGGTCCAGGGGAAAAACGGCGGCCTGTATGATAAGTTCCGCAACCGCCTCATGCTGCCGGTCATCGACATCCGGGGCGACGTGGTGGGCTTCGGCAGCCGTGTCATCGACAACTCTGAGCCTAAATACATGAACACCACCGAAACGGTGGCGTACAGCAAGCGCCGCGTGCTCTACGGCCTGAATTTGGCCAGGAAGACGAAGCGCCCCAATATCATCCTCTGCGAGGGCAACCTGGACGTGGTCACGCTCCATCAGGCCGGCTTCGACAACGCCGTGGCCTGCATGGGCACGGCCCTGACCCAGGAGCAGATACGGCTTCTCAGCCGCTTTACCAAGGAGCTGATCCTCTGCTATGACAACGACAGCGCCGGCTCGATGGCCACGGATCGGGCGCTGGAGCTGCTGCGGAACACCGACTTCACCGTCCGCGTCCTGCGCCTGCCCCAGCGGCTGGCGGACGGCAAATACGTCAAGCAGGACGCTGACGATTTCATCAAATATCAGGGTCAGGACGCCTTCGAGCGATTGCTGTCCGGCAGCGCCAACGGCGTCGAGTTCAGCGTGTCCGAGGTGGCTGCCAAATACGACCTGAAGGACGATCAGGGCCGCATCGGCTACGCCCAGGAGATCAGCCAGCTGCTGTGCAAGCTGGAAAACCCTGTGGAGCGGGACATCTATACCACCCGCGCCGCCGAGTCGGCCGGCCTGCCGCCGGACGTGATGCGGCAGGAGGTGCAGCGCGCCGCCCGGCAGCGCCGTGCCAAGGCCCGGAGCAAGCAGCTCCGCCGGGATCTGAATCCGGTGGCCTCGCTCCAGCCCGGCGACCGCGCCATGCGCTATGCCGTTCCCCGCAGCGCCATGGCGGAGGAGGGCCTTCTGCGATTGCTGGTGCAGGACGAGAGCCTGTTTCCCGCTGAGATGCCCCTGCGGCCGGAGGAGTTCTCCTCTCCGCTGCTGGGCCGCATTTACGGTGAGCTGTGGCGTCGCCGGGGCAGCGGCATGACCGCGCTGTCCGCCGTGCTGTCGCCGGAGGAGATGAGCCACCTGACCGCCATCCTGCAAAAGCCGGTGTCCGCGACCAACCGGCAGCAGGAGCTGGACAGCTACATCCGCATCATTCGTGAGGAGTACATGAAGCGCAGCGGCTACGGCGGGCAGGACCCGCTGGCCGCGGCGCAGGAAATATATAAAGATAAAAAAGGCTACGGAGGAAAGCGAACATGAGTGAAGAGAAGTACACCGCAGAGCAGCTCGAGCGGATGGCGGATCAGCTGCTGGCCGGGGACAGCGCCCCCACCGGGGACACGAAGCACGAGGACAGACCCGCACCCCAGGACAAGCCCGGCAAGGGGGTGCTGGACGAGAAGACGCTGGCGTCCCTGCCCGCCGCCGCGCTGGTGGCAAAAAACGAGAAGCTGAAAGAGCTGCTCATCAAGGGCAGAAAAAAGGGCAGGCTGGACGCCGGCGAGCTGTCCGAGGTGCTGGACGCGATGGATCTTGAGGGCGAGCAGATGGACTCCATCTACGACTCGCTGGAGACGCTGGGCATCGAGGTGGGCGCGGAGGACTTTTTGACTGACCTGCCCGTCGAGGACAGCGAACCGGCAATGGAGGAGATCGCCGAGATCGAGGAGGAAGAGCTGGTCGACCCCAACGCGCTGGTGGACAGCTTCAACATCGACGACCCGGTGCGTATGTACCTCAAGGAGATCGGCAAGGTCCCTCTGCTCACCGCCGATCAGGAGGTGGAGCTGGCCACCGTCATGTCCGCCGGGCGCGAGGCGCAGGAGCGTCTGGCACAGGCGGAGCAGGAGGGCGCTGACCCCATCCCGGAGGACGAGCTGGCGGAGCTGAAAAAGCAGGTCAAGGCCGGTGAAAAGGCCAAGCAGCAGCTGGCTGAGGCCAACCTCCGTCTGGTGGTGTCCATCGCCAAGCGCTACGTGGGCCGCGGTATGCTGTTCCTGGACCTGATCCAGGAGGGCAACCTGGGCCTGATCAAGGCGGTGGAGAAGTTTGACTACACCAAGGGCTACAAGTTCTCCAC
>USGS01000024.1 GCA_900554275.1 uncultured Eubacteriales bacterium | reverse complement strand
AAAAAACTATGCTGCAAGTTTCGATGAGTGAGCAGCGGGGGAGCTTGAGGGGGCAAGGCCCACCTCAAATCAGATAAACCGCCGCCAAAAACCTTGCTATAGCAAGGTTTTTGGAAATTGCATTTTGAACTCGTTCAAAATGCTCGGCGGAAAGCGCAGTCAAAAAAGTCCCACAAGGGACTTTTTTGACAAGCTGAGAGGGCAGGCCCACCGGCCTGCCCTCTGCATATCCCCTCTGTTTGCCATATCCGAGCTGGTAAGTACCCCCTCATGCCTCCCAATGCTGCCGCCGCTTCACGCCGCACAGCCGCGCCGCCCACGAGGTGGGAAAGCTGCGCACCGCCCGGTCCAGCCGGGTCACGGCGTCGTTATACAGCAGGCGGCTGGTCCGGAGCATCTGCTCGCAGCAGTCCGATGTGCCGAAAAGGCGGCTGTACGCCTCGTCTGCCCGCAGTCCGGGATGGCGGTCCGCCGTGGTGGACACCGCCGCCAGCACATCGTCCAGCAGCTGTTCCTGCTGCCGCACCTCCTCCGGTGTGGACAACGGCCCGATGACCCGGCGGCGCAGCCGCAGCTGCTCTGCCAGCGCCGCCATATTCTCCCCCGCGTAGCCCTGGGCCACCTCCAGCAGTGCCAGCACCGCGTCGAACCGGGTGGACAGATGCGCGCTGATCTGCTTCATGGCCCTGCCGGCGTTCTCGTCCATCGTCCGCAGACTGTGCCGGGCAGACAGAAACACCAGCACCACAGTGACCAGCAGTATGGCGCAGCAGATAAGCAGCTCCACGCACTTCCCCCCTTCCGTCCGTCATCCCCCCGACGGCCTGTGCTGCCAGTATACCGCGCCGGGGCCGCGTCGACGGTTAAAATGCACGAACCTCCCGGAAAAGGGAATAAATCGCCATAAAACGCCGCAGCGGGTGTCACATCACAGTGACGCCCGCAGGGTGAACCGACCGTTATTTGCGGTGAAGGAATATACGCCGTTGTAGCGCTCCACAATGGAGCAGATGCTGCGGACGCCGATGCCGTGGCCCTCCGCCTCGGTGACAGGCAGTCCCTTCCGGAACCGGACGTCCGGCCCGCAGGTGTTGGACACCTGCAAAAAGAATTTGCCGCTCTTCTCGTAGGCCACCGCCTCGATGTCGCAGTCCTTGCTCTCCGCCCGCAGCCGCTGACAGGCGTGGAGCGCGTTCTCCAGCGCATTGGACAGCAGCACGCACAGGTCCGTCTCCGCCACCGGCAGGAACTGGGGCACCTCCGCCCTGACCCGCAGGGGGACGCCGCTGTCCTCCGCCCGCTGGGCGAAGGAGGACAATATCAGGTTCACCGCCTCGTTCTCGCAGAACCGGCGCACCTTTTGGGCCTCGATCTCGGCACAGACCTGACGGATATAGGCCTGCGCCCGCTCCGTCTGTCCGTTTTCAATGCAGCCGGACAGAAACTGCATATGATGCCGCAGGTCGTGGCGGTAGGTGCTGGCCTGCCGGTCAGCCTCCCGCAGGCTGGAAATTTCCCGTGTGGCCTGCGACACCTGCAACCGCAAGCCCTCCTGTATCTGCTCCAGCCGGCTTCGCTCCGCGTTCTCGGCGGAGGAGCGCAGCACGAGCACCAGATACAGCACGCAGCACATGGACGGCATAAACTCCACCGCCGCCGCCAGCCCTCGCTCCAGCATATCGGTGTAGATCCGCGTCAGATAGTCAAAGGCGTAGCTGATGGCGGGCATGATGCCGAAGAAGAACTGCATCGACGGCTTCAGCCGTCCGATCTCCCGCACGGCGGGCGCGAAGAATTTCAGCAGCACCCACAGCAGCGGCAGCGTCACGATCAGCTCCACCGTGCTCTGCAAATAACTGCCGCCGTTGAAGCAGGCCATGGCCAGCAGCGCGATCCACCGCCGTATCTGACAGCACAGATACGCCGTCAGTACCGACACGATGGGCCATATCGTCTGCCGCTTCATCACGCACAGCACCACCACCAGCGGTATATGGGTCACCAGCGGGTAGATCGCCCGCAGCAGCGCCACGTCGGCCACGCAGTACACCGCGGCCTGCACCAGCAGTATAACGGCCATGCAGCCCCAGTAGCGCAGCAGCCGCTTCCGCGTCCAATCCAGATCGCAGAAGGCGGCGGACAGGATCATGCCGAAAATGCCCACCACCGCGTCGTTCAGCAGATATATGGCATTCCACAGCGCCTCGTGGGTCAGCGCCGTCGTTCCGTTCATCATAAGAACACCTGCTTTCGGCTGAACACGTGCTCCAGATACCGCTCCTTGATCTCGGAGAACTTCCCGTGGGGAATGGGGATCTCCATCAGACACGCCATCTGCAGGCCCCGGTAGGAAATACTCTGTATATAGTCCATGTTCACCAGGAACGACCGGTGCGGCCGCAGGAAATTGCCATAGCCCTCCAGCTCGGCCGTGAGCTTATCCAGACTCCCGGCGCTCTCCAGCACCTGCCCGTTGGCCATGTGGAACAGCAGCGCCCGCCCGATGATCTCGCAGTATTCCAGCTTGTCCAGCCGGATGCGGGAGATGCCGTTCTTACAGCGCAGCAGAAGACTCTGCTCCTCCGCTCTCCGGCACTCGTCGATGACGGAGTCCATCAGCTGGAAGAATGTCTCCTCCCGGATAGGCTTGAGCTGGTAATAGTACGCCCCCACGGTGTAGGACTGCACGGCAAACTCGGCCGAGGAGGTGAGGAAGATGATCTTCACATCGTTGTCGAACTGCCGGATCTCCCGGGCGGCGCTGATGCCGCTCTCCCCCGGCATGATCACGTCCAGCAGCAGCACGTCGGGGTGCAGGCCGTTCTCCATCTCCGCCAGCAGCTCCAGCGGACTGTGGAAGGCCGTGTACTCCATATCCGGACAGCGTTGGGCCTTATACCGCTCCAGCAGGCCGGTGATCTGCTCCAGAAACACCGGCTCGTCGTCGCAGAACGCGATCTTGATCATAGGGCAGCTCACCTCCCTTCCCGTGATCTCTTTTTCTATGTCAGTTTTATACCAGCGCCTTCTCCAGCTCGTCGATCAGTGCCGCGATGGCGTCCTCCCGGCAGTCCGGCAGCACGTGTACGCCCGGCGTCTCCCGTACCTGCGGGATAGCGTTGGCCGGCGCACAGCCCAGTCCCGCCCATGTCAGCATGGAAATATCGTTGGCGTGGTCACCCACGCACACCACGTTTTCCCGGGAAATGCCCAGCATCTGAGCCATGCGGACCACCATGCCGCCCTTGTTTGCGCCCTTGGCCGTCAGCTCCACCAGCGTCACCGCGCTGGGCACGACCTCGTAGCCGTCGTACCACGGCTGGCTGCGCAGGTATTCCAGCAGCATGGGCAGATGCTCCTCCTCCGTGGAGAACAGCGCCTTGCTGATGGGCGAGGGCACATCGTCCATGGAGGCCACCTCCACCGTAGGCGTGTGGGTGACGTGCATATGGCGGCGCGTCACATCGTTGGCGTTCAGAGCGTGAATGCTGTTGTCGTCGTGGTACAGCTCCACCGCCACCGCGGGCAGCTCCGCCGCCACCTGGGCGATGTGCGCCCGGGCCGCCTCCGGCAGGAACGCCGTATACAGGTATCTGTGCCGGGAAAAGTCATAGATAGCCGCGCCGTTGAACAGCACCGTCGGGCCGTTCATGGGGATGTCGTCCACCACCGTGTCAAAGGCGGGCTTGGCCCTCCCCGTGGCCACAGAGAAGATACCCCCCTCGCTCATAAAATGCTTCAGTGCCGCCCGGTTGCGGGGGGAGATGGGAGGCATATCCACGCACAGGCGCAGCGCCTCTTCGGTGTAGACCAGCGTATTGTCAAAGTCGCTGACCAGCAGCATGCCGTCAAATATCCCCATCGTCACGCCTCCGTTCCGCCGTTGGGCTTGCTGCCGCCTCTGCGGTGACGGCGGCGAGGCCGCTTCCTCTCGCCGGATGGCACACCCTCGGCGGCGGGCTGCTGCGGCTTGGGCGCGGCAGCTGCCGTGCCGCCGTTGCCGCTGCCGCCATTCCCGCGGCGTCCTCTGCGCCGACGGTTAGAGCCGCCCTCCTTGGGCTTGTCGCCCTCGGCCTTGGGTGCGGGAGTTTCCGCCGCTGTTTTCTCCATACGGGGCGCATCGCCCCGGCGGCGATCCCGCCCGCCGCGACGGCGGCGCTTCCCCCCCTCGGCGGACTCCGCCGCGTCGGGATCAAAATCGCTGATGAGCGTTACCGGCGGCAGCAGCTGCTCCTCCACCGGCTCAACATAGCGCTCCGGCCGCTTGTCGGGGATGGCGATACCGTCCCGGCTGCCCTTGCCGTTGCGCAGGACGCACACCTCGCAGTTGCGGTAGCACCGGGCGTTCTCCGGCCGGTCGTCCAGCCGGACGTTCACCGTCTCCTTCAGCAAATTCACATCGCTTACGTTGCCCGGCCCATCCGGCGTCAGCACGAAGGAGTCATTCTTGGGCATACGCTTCACCGCGTCCTCATAGGCGTCCTGCTCATACTTCAGGCAGCACATCAGCCGCCCGCAGGTGCCGGAGATCTTGGTGGGGTTCAGGCTCAGGCTCTGTGTCTTGGCCATCTTGATGGACACAGGCAGAAACTCGTCCATGAACTGGGCGCAGCAGAAGGGCCGCCCGCAGATGCCCAGGCCGCCGATCATCTTGGCCTCGTCCCGCACGCCGATCTGGCGCAGCTCGATGCGGGCGCGGAACACCCCCGCCAGGTCCTTCACCAGCTCCCGGAAATCCACCCGTCCGTCGGCGGTGAAGAAGAACAGGATCTTGCTGCCGTCAAAGCTGCACTCCACCCGCACCAGCTTCATCTCCAGCTTGTGCTGCTGGATCTTTCTGCGGCAGATGTCAAAGGCCTCCTTCTCCCGGCTGCGGTTATAGGCCGCTGTGTGGCAGTCGTTGTCCGTGGCGATGCGCACCACGGCGCGCAGGGGCTTCACCACCTGGTCGTCCTCCACCTGGTGGTTGCCCTGGGCGCACTGGGCAAACTCCGGCCCTTGGGCCGTCTCCACGATCACGTCCTGCCCCGCCTGGATCTGAAGACCCTTTGGGTCAAAATAGTACTCCTTGCATCCGTTCCGGAAACGGACGGAGATCACTTCGGTCATAATAGCTCCTCCCATCTTACGGCGATAGCGCCCAAAACCTGGCCTACGCCCACATTGTAATCACATTCCCCGGCATACTGGGCCAGCATATCCGCCAGCGATGCCAGCTGCCGGTCCGTCATCCTGTCCGACAGCGCCGCCGCCTCCCGGGCACACAGCGGGTCTGGCCGGGGCTTGCCCCGGCGCACCAGCAGCGCCTCCGCCGCGGCCCGCCAGCAGTCCTGCAGGATCTGCCGCAGCTCCTCCCGCCTGCATTTCCCCGTCTCCAGGGCCGTCAGGCATTTCACCACCGGCAGCAGCCGCCCCTTGCCGAAGGCCTCACACAGCTCCCCGGCGGCCTGACACAGCGGCTGCTCGTCGCCGCCGCCGCACCGCAGCAGCACACACCGGGAGCGAATGGTCTCCAGCAGCGACGCCGGGCTGTCGGCGCAGAAGATGAACGCGGCGTAGGGCGGCCCCTCCTCCACGATCTTCAGCAGCACGTTCTGATCCCGCTCGTTGAGCTGGCGGCAGTCCGGCACGATATAAACCTTCCGCTCCGCCTCGTTGGGCCGGATATATACATCCTTCCGCAGCGCCCGGACGGCGTCCACCGTCAGCTCCCGCCGCTCCGCGTCCCGTACGGTGATCACGTCGGGGTGTATATCCTCCAGCACCTTGCGGCAGTGGCGGCAGTGCAGACAGGGCTTCTCCCGCCCCTCGCAGACGTGGGCGGCGGCTAAATACCGGGCCGACGGCAGCAGATCGCCGCTGCCGGTGAGGATCACCGCATGGCTCAGTCGCCCCGCATCGGCGGCGCGGCGCACCGCGCGAAGCCATGTGCTGTTTTCCGCCGGGAGCTGGGCCATGTCGTCACCTCGTTTGCCTATTACTTCAATATAGTAGTATACCACACCGGCAGCAGCGCAGGCAAGTTCGATTTCACGCCTTTTGCTGGAAACAGGAATAAAAGTTGCATTCATGCATCAAATAGGCTATGATGAAGGGGAAATATTCCCCCGGAGGAGATACGCTATGTGGTACGCATTGCTGCTGGCAGCCTGCATCGCCGGCGACCAGCTTCTGAAATATTGGGTGGTGCGCCACCTGGAGATCGGCCAGTCCGCCGCGTTTCTGCCGGGTCTGGTGCGGCTGACGCGGCTGCACAACACCGGCGCAGCCTGGGGCAGCTTCTCCGGCAGCACCGCCCTGCTGACGGCGGTGACGGCGGTGCTGCTCGTCGCCGTGGCGTGGCTGGTGCTGAAAAAAGTCATCCGCCACCCCCTGGGCCTGTGCGCCGCCATGCTGGTGCTGGGCGGCGGCATCGGCAACATGATCGACCGGATCTGCCGCGGCTACGTGGTGGATATGTTCGACCTGGAGTTCATGGACTACCCCATCTTCAACCTGGCGGACTGCTTTGTGGTGGTGGGCGTGATCCTGGGCGCGGTATACTATCTGTGGTTCTACGACAAATACGACGGGAGGAAAGCAAAGCATGACGACGGTGCTGACAGCGTCCAATGAGGATGCCGGGATGCGGCTGGACGCCTTCCTGGCCGCCCGCCTGCCGGAGCTGAGCCGCTCCCGGGCGGCATCGCTGGTGCAGGAGGGCCGCGTCACCGTAAATGGCCGCCCCGTCTCCAAAAGCTGCCGCTTGAGCGGCGGCGAGACGCTGTCCGTTTCCCTGCCGGAGCAGCCGGCGGACACATCGCTGACTGCCCAGGACATCCCCCTGGACGTGGTGTACGAGGACGACGACGTGATCGTGGTGAACAAGCCCGCCGGGCTGGTGGTACACCCTGCCCCCGGCCACCCGGACGGCACGCTGGTGAACGCGCTGCTCCACCACTGCGGCGACAGTCTCTCCGGCATCGGCGGCGAGAAGCGCCCCGGCATCGTCCACCGCATCGACCGGGACACCAGCGGCCTCATCATCGCCGCCAAGAACGACGCGGCCCACGCCTTTCTCAGCGCCCAGCTCAGCGACCACACCCTGTCCCGGACGTACGAGTGCCTGGTCACGGGCAATCTGAAGCAGGACTGCGGCACGGTAGACGCCCCCATCGGACGCCACCCCGCCGACCGGAAGAAAATGGCGGTGGTGTCCAACGGGCGCAGGGCCGTGACCCACTGGGAGGTGGTGGCCCGCTATCCCGGCGCGACCCATGTGCGCTGCCGTCTGGAGACGGGCCGCACCCACCAGATCCGGGTACACATGGCCTACATCGGCCACCCCATTTTAGGCGACACGGTGTACGGCGCGAAGAAGCCCGTCCCCGGCCTGACGGGCCAGTGCCTCCACGCCACCGGCCTGCGCTTCATTCACCCCCGCACCCGCGAGATCGTGGAGCTGACCTGCCCCCTGCCGGAGGAATTCACCCGTATGCTGGCAAAGCTGGAGAAAAAGCAATAGAGAAGGCCGCCCGCAGGCGGCCTTCTTATCATTCATCTATTTACTCCTCCGTCTCGATCAGGCCATAGCCGCCGTTGTTGCGGTGGTAGACCACGGAGACGTTGTTCGTTTCCACATTGCGGAACACATAGAACGAGTGCCCCAGCAGGTTCATCTGCAGAATAGCCTCGTCGCTGGTCATGGGCTTGACCACAAAGTGCTTGGTGCGGATGACATCGAAGTCGTTGTCCTCCACCACGTCGAACTCAGCGGGAACGGAGGAGACCAGTGCATCGGGCCGCAGGTTTTTGGCCAGGCGCGTCTTGTTCTTGCGGATGCGGCGGTCGATGAAGCTGACAGCCTCGTCGATGGCGCTGCGCATATCGCCGTCAGGGTCCTCCGTCTGTGCCCGGAACAGCGTGCCGTTGCTGCTGCGGATGGTCAGCTCCACCACACAGCGGTTCTTCTTCTCCACGGCAAAGGTCACAAAGGCGTCTGCCTCCTCGGGGAAATACTTATCCAGCTTGCTGATCTTCTTTTCGGCGTATTCCTTGATGGAGTCGTTGAGGGAGATCTTCTTACAGGCGAATGTGAACTTCATAGTGCTTGCTCCTTTCGTCAGTACGGTCAGTGCGTAAGGGTCGGGGAGGGGTATCCCCTCATCCTTGACAGGATTATAGCAAATATCCACACAGTTGAAAAGATGTTTTGATAAGATTTGTAAAAATTTCACAAATCTTTCGTGAATTTGACGGGAGCGTCCGCTTTTGCCAAAACTCGCGGTGGTTCGACAAAACCTCCTATTTACAAGGCCCGGGGCATGGTGTAGTATAGTCCTCGGAGGCTTTCCAATATCCCACCCGCTTGCGCCGCTCCTTTCGGGGCGGCGTCTTTTTTGCCCCGGGCCGCTCTTTGCTCCCCCTATCCCTCGGCAACAGCTCGTCCTCGCCTCCCTCTGCGAGGGAGGTGTTATGGCCGAAGACTATGACGGAGCGAGAGCCTTTCGGTGCTGTCACTCTGCGCCCCTCAATAGTCATTCCTGCCGAACAGTTTTATGATGGTCAGCACACCGATCAGCAGCAGAAAAGAGATCACAGTGTCTTCACCGCTGCACCTTAGTGAGGTATTCCGCGGTCAGTCTCAGATACCCGCGCTCGTTGTGGGCGATCCCCGCCCAGTCCAGCACCGATGCCAGTACAAATACGGGATCAAAGACATATTTCCCCTCAGTCGCCCCAAAGTAATTCTTGCCGATGGCACCTACCACAGTGTCCAATGTGCAGTCCCCCTCCCCCAAGGGGTAGTTGCGGCCATTCCCCTTGCGGGCAGCTCCGTCCTGACTGAGCAGCAGCTCCACGATCACATCAAATACATCATATGTATATGTTTGGCTGGCAGGAACAGGAAGTTCATTGCACAGAAAAGTGCGTCCGTCGTTGGCAGCCCGGATGATATACGGTTTGCCGGTAACGGAATAGACCGTAGCCCTGCCGCCGTTCTCGTACAGCTTCTCCCGGATAATGTCAGATGCCTTCATGCTATTCAGATTTGCATTTTTGAAAATACCCATAGTGACCTCCTCCTTGTTTTCCACTTCTTTCCTCTCATCCATCTCATCTTCGTCGAACAGTCCCAACGCCAGCAGCAGTTCATTCAGCCGCTTTCTTGCCGTAGGATAGGAGATACCCATCCTCTTCTGCACGTCTTTCATGCTCCCAGCGCAGACGAGGAACTCCCTCAAAAACCGCGCCTGCTCTTCGGTCAGCTGCTCGTACGGCGACAGCGGCTCATCTGCGGGAAATTCGGCCTTGCAGCCAGGACAGGTCAGCCGTGCCAATCGGAGCTGCTCACCACACGCAGGACATTTACCTGAAAACTTCATTGTCATCGCCTCCTGTGTCAATTAGTATAACCTACAAGTTCCTATTTGTCAATATTAGTTTTAATTTTTTTAAACCTAATATTGACTCTATTTTTTATTAGTACTATCGCTTGCGTCTTTTTTGCCCCATTGCGCTCCCCCGCCCTCATCTGCTACAATAAAGTCACATTCAACGGGAGGTCAGCCTATGAAAAAAGGTCTCACATCCAACGCCATCAAGCTCATCGCCATCGCGGCCATGACCATCGACCACGTGGCCTGGTGGCTGTTCCCCGGCTACCCCCGGGCGGCGCTGCCCCTGCTCATGCACATCATCGGGCGGCTCACCTGCCCCATCATGTGCTACTTCGTGGCGGAGGGGTATCATTACACCCGCGATGTCCGCAAATACACCGCGCGGATGTTCCTCTTTGCGCTGGTGTCCCACTTCGCCTACATCTTCGCCTCGGCGGACTTCGCCGGCTGGCGGTCGTTCATCCCCTTCTCCTCCGGCAGCGTGCTGAACCAGACCAGCGTCATGTGGTCACTGGCCTGGGGTCTGGTGATGCTCCGTGTGGTGAACAGCAAAAAGCTCCCCCACGGCACGCAGGTGCTGCTGATCCTGCTGATCTGCGCCGTCAGCTTCCCCAGCGACTGGAGCTGCATCGCCGCGCTGTGTATCCTGGCCTTCGGCACGAACCGCGGCGATTCCCGGGCGCAGATGACGTGGATGCTGGCCTACGTGGCCATGTACGCCGCCGTGTACGCCTTGGCGCTGGACGCGGTCTACGGCGTGCTGCAGATGGCGGTGGCGCTGTCCATCCCCATCCTGCTGCAATACAACGGCCAGCGGGGCGCGTCCCCCCGGTGGAACACCGCCATGAAGTGGCTGTTCTACCTCTACTACCCGGCCCACCTGTTCCTCATCGGCTGGCTGCAATGGCGGGCCTGACAAATTTTCTGTCACACATTCTCCCCTCGTTCGTTATAGAGACAAAGGCGGTGAGGCATCGTGGACAAGGACATTTTCGAGGCGCTGTACCGGCGCTACTACGCACCGGCGCTGCTGTATGCCCAGGGCCTGTGCCGCAGCCGCCACCTGGCGGAGGACCTGGTGCAAGAGGCGTTCTGCCGCGCATGGCTTTCGCTGCCGGATGAGGTCACCAGCTTCCGGGACTGGCTGTTCCGGGTGCTGCGCAACCTGATCATCGACCACCAGCGGCGGCAGAAGCACCTGTCGGCGGACGACCCGCCGGAGCAGGCGGACACCCACACCCCGGAGAGCGCACTGCTGCAGCGCGAGGACGCGGCGGCGCTGTACCGTGCCCTGGAGCGCCTGCCCGACGCCGACCGTGAGCTGCTGACGCTGCACTGCTTCGCCCGCCTGACGGCGGCGGAGCTGGCGGACACGCTGCACATGACCCCCGCCGCGGTGCGTCAGCGGCTGCACCGGGCCCGGACACGGCTGCGGCAGAATATGGAGGAGGATGGCTATGGATTTTGAAACGGCATTTGCCCACTATCAGAGCAATACCGCCACCGCCGAGGAGACGGCGCTGGTGGAGCGCGAGCTGGAGAAATACCGGCTCATCGAGGACTATTTCGCCGCACGGGAGCTGCCGGAGCTGCTGGAGGACACCGCCCTGGCGGCATCGGAGACGAAAGCGGTAAAGCGGCGGCTGGGCCGCCGCACCCGGAACACGGTGCTCATGGCCGCCGCCGCCATGCTGGCGGTGCTGCTGCTGCTGCAATGCGCGGTGTCGCCGCTGCTGAACCGCCATGTGTACGGCGGTGCGGACGACCACACGGACTTCGATGCCGCCATGACGGCCCTCACCGGCCTGTATATGCCCCTGGGCGTGTATGTCGGCAGCTCCCTCTCCCACACCGGCTTCATGACGGACACCGTGTCCCTCCAATTCTCCGATCTCACCGGCAGCACCCGCTTCGGCGTCCGCACCGGCCTGACGCTGCGGCTGGGCGCGCTGGGCCGTCTCAGCGCCAGCGACCTGCTCCCCCTGCACTACGCCCTCATCGGCTATTTCACCCCCACCCTCAACGCGGACGGCACGGAGGCCGCGCCCACCGACTACTGCCGGCAGGCGCTGGCGGATATGAGCGACCAACTCACCGTCACCTCCGCCGTCCAATTCACCGACAGACTGTCAGCGGACGAGCTGGCCGCCCTGATGGCCCGCCACCCGGAGCTGACCTTCCTCTCCGGCAAGGTGGGGAACGAGGGCGTGTATACGCCCCAGTCCCTGTTCTGCTCCCTGACCCCCGCCGGCATCGGCTTCGGCGACGCGCTGGAAGCGGACTACCCCGGCTTCACGCTGCCCCACACCAACATCACCGGCGCGGCCCTCCAGCAGCACTTCGAGGCCATGCTCCAGTGTCTCATCGACCACCCGTCAGTGGCGAAAGCGGCATCCATGATGGGCAACGAGACCCACAACTATAAGAAGCTCCTGCAGGATGTGCAGGACAACTGCCTTCAGTTTACCGGCGTGTGGGTGCAGGGCACACCCTCCGCGCTGCTGTCGCTGATGGACGAGAGCAGCGCCCGCAGCATCAGCAACTACGAGGCCCATATCCGCCTGGCGAACTATGATGCATAACAAAAGCGAGGGGATGCCCCCTCGCTTTTGTTATGAGTTGTGCGGTACGCCCCTGCGTTGCCATTCCGAGTCAGCGACCGATGTCACTAACGTGGGAATCCGTTTCTCTTTTTCATGCTGACCGCGGCCTCTTTTCTTTCAGCGGCGAAAAGGGGACATTCCGCGCTCCGGCGCGGGGTACTTTTGCCCTCGGCGGCAAAAGTACCCAAAAACGCCGTTCAAACCTGCGGTTTGAAAATCCCTTGCGCGCCTTCGCCTGCCGCTTATCCTGCTTGTCTTTACCACGCGAACGTTGTGCCGCATAGATTTCACCCAAATATTGCACTGTCTCTGCTTCTCTTTTCGCTGCCGCTTTTACTCTGAAATGCAGGGCCGTGTGGTTCTTTGTTTCATGGCAAGATTGTCTTTCAAACGGCGGCCCTTGGCCGCCACCTACCTTTGCCGCTTCGCGGCAAAGACGCGATTTGATAATCGCCTGAAACCCCAGGGGTGAGGTTTCCAAAGGGGAGGGCCGCGGCCCTCCCTCTCTCACAGTTCCACCACGCTCTCCGCTCCCAGCGCCGCCGCGTCGCCCCGGTCGTGGGTGACACACAGAATGAGCGCATTGGGCGCGTGGCGGTGGATGTACGATGCCGCGTCCCGCCTTGCCTCTCCATCCAAGCCCTTGAACGGCTCGTCCAACAGCAGCAGCTCCGGCCCGGCGCACACCGCCCTTGCGATGGCCACCCGCCGCCGCTGGCCGCCGGACAGCTCCGACACCGGCTGGGCCAGACAGCCGCCCAGCCCCAGCTCCGTCAGGTGCGCCCGTATCTCCTCCGACGTCATCGCCCCGCCGGTGACCAGC
Source organism: uncultured Eubacteriales bacterium (assembly GCA_900554275.1). Taxonomy (GTDB): domain Bacteria; phylum Bacillota; class Clostridia; order Oscillospirales; family Oscillospiraceae; genus Vescimonas. Next base: position 10,086 of record USGS01000024.1, on the reverse strand, counting down.
CGCACGTTGCCCTCGGCGTTCAGGCCGTCACACAACCGGTCCTCCTGAAACACCATGGCCACCGGGCTTGGCACGTCCTCCACCCTGCCGGCCTCCGGTGTCTCCAGCCCTGCGATGCACCGCAGCAGCGTGGTCTTCCCCCGGCCCGAAGGGCCCATGATGCACGTTACGCTCCCCGCCGGGAAGTCCATCGTCACGTCCTCCAGCACCGTGTTTGTGCCGAAGCGCTTCGTCAGATGCACCACTCTCACCCGGACGCACCTCCCCTCAGCGCGGCGAAGCCCCGCCGCAGCAGCGCCAAAAACAGCCGCTCGAACAGGGCGCTCACCGCCACGATCACCACCGTCCAGGCCAGCAGGTCGGCAGTCTCCAAATAGATCTTGGCCTCGTACAGCCTCTCGCCGATAGAGCCGCCCACCACACCGATGACCTCCGCCGCCACCCCTGCCTTCCAGCTCATGCCCAGGGCCGTGGAGCAGCCCGCCAGCAGATACGGCTCAAGGGGCGGCAGGTGGATATACCGCAGCCGCCGTGCCCAGGGCACGCGGAACAGCCGCGCCATCTCCAGCAGCTGGGGATCGGTGCTTTTCAGCCCCTGCAGCGTGTTGGAGTAGATGACGGGAAACACCATCAGGAACGCGATGAACAGCGGCAGCCGGGCGCTGCCCATCCAGATCAGCGCCAAAATGATGAACGACGCCACCGGTACGGACTTGATGACCACCACATAGGGCCGCAGCAGCGTCTCCGCCGGCGGCCAGCGGTAGGCCGCCAGCGCCAGCACCACGCCCAGCGCCAGCGCCAGCAGAAAGCCGCCGGAGATACGCACAAGGCTGCACCCCACCGTCCGCCACAGTCCGGCGGTGGGCAGCAGGGCCAGCAGGCGGCTCAGCGCCTGCCACGGCGTGGCCAGCAGAATGCGCGACCCCACGGACATAGCCGCGAGCTGCCACACCGCCAGCGCCGCCAGCACCGCCAGCGCCCGGATCAGGGTGTCCTTTTTCATGCCCCCAGCCAGTAGAAGCCGTCGTCGGGCATCGCGCCGCCCACCGTCTCCGGCTTCAGGTCATACAGCGTCTGCAAATACCCTCTGACGGCGGTCTTCATGTCCTCCCCGGTGATGCACACCAGACTGCAATAGGGGATGGCCTTCTCCGCCACGGCGGCCTTGACGATACCCTGCTGCTCCACCAGCACGGCGGCCTCGGTGGGATTTTCGTTCACATAGTCCACGCTGGCGGCGTACTCCTCCAGGAACTTGGCCACCGCGTCGGGATGCTCGTCGGCAAACTCCCGGCGTACCAGCAGCCCGGCGGTGACGAGGCGGCTGCCGTTATCCAGCCCGTCCCACTGGGCGGACAGATCCAGCGCCACCCGCAGGCCCTCCACCTGACCCTGCGCCACGGTGACGAAGGGCTGGGGCAGCATGGCCGCCGCACCCTCCTCCTGGGCCATCTGGGCCACCACCTCGGTGGGCTCGCTCTTCCACTCCACCTGCACGTCCTTCCCCAGCGTCAGGCCATTTTGGGCCAGCAGATACGTCAGGGCGTACTCCGGCGTCGTGCCCTTGCCGGTGGCGTACAGCGTCCGCCCCGCCAGGTCGCCGAGGTTCTGAATGGTGTCGCCCCGCTCCACGATATACAGCACGCCCAGGGTGCTGGCCGCCAGCAGCTCCACACCGCCGTCGGTGTTGGCGTACAGCGTGGCGCCCAGGTTGGCCGGCACGGCCAAAATGTCCAGCTCACCCTTGATGAACTGGGGCGTCAGGTCGGGGGCGGAGGCCGCCATGGTGAACGTGTAGTCGTTGGCGGTCAGGCCGCTTTCCGCGTCAGCCAGCAGCTTGACCATGCCCATGGAGGTGGGCCCCTTCAGCCCGCCCAGCCGGATGGTCACCTTTTCAGTGGGGGTCCCCTCCACCGGATCGGGATCGGTGGTCTTGGTCTGGCCGCAGGCGGCCAGGGACAGTGCCAGCACCAGCGCCAGCACCAGCGAAACGAACTTCTTCATGATGTCAATTCTCCTTTGTGATAATGTTGGAATACTGTGTCTTGGCACTGACGCCCTCCAGCCGCCCCAGCTTGCCGCTGAGAGCGGAGATAGCGTCCTGAGGCGCGTCCAGCGCCACGGAGATGATGTTCACACCCCGGGGTCGGTAGGGCACGCCCATCCGCCCGATGATGTAGGGCGCGTACTGGTGCAGCAGGTCGTTCAGCGATGCCACGGAGGACTCGTCCTCCACGATGATGCCGATCAGGGCTACGCGGGTCTCCATACGCGTACCTCCTTTCAGAAAAATCAAGTTTTTTATAGAAAAATGCAAGGGAAAATACACGGCTTTTATAAATTTTTTCAAGTTATTTTCAAGGAAAATATAAGAAAAAGCCGTGTCCTGACGACACGGCCACAGCGCCCGCACAGCGGGCGTAACTCATATAAGTGGACGCATCTTCCGCCTCAACCCGCGGTTTCGGCGTCAGGAGCTTGGCTGCATTGTATGCCTTTTCAGAAAAAAAGTCAAGAAAAACGGGCACGGAGAGAGAAGAGGGGGACTTCTCTCTCCGTGCCAAGCCCGAACATGGCAGAGGGCAGGGGGAACCCTCGTAATATCTGTCGGCATGGAAAACGGCAAAAGCCGTTATATAGCGTTTTAGAGTCTTGTGCCTTGAAAAAAACAGCGACTGACCGCCTTTTCTGTTACCGCAGTCAGCCGATCATACGGACCGCAGCCCGGTTAGATGCTTTACTTTGCGTCCCTGCCTTTCAACAGGTTTGCCCAAAATATACTGTTTTCCTGTTGTCACGCATTATATCACGCCGCCTTTTTCTATGCAAGAGGTTTTTTCATACATATTTCGACACATTCCATGCAAAAATGACAACAAAATTGACAGCCGCAGACGGCATGGCCGCCTGCGGCTGTCAGGAATCAGCGGATCTGTCCACTGCCCCGGATGACGTACTTGTAGGTGCTCAGCTCGTCCAGTCCCATCGGGCCGCGGGCGTGGAGCTTCTGGGTGGAGATACCCATTTCACAGCCCAGGCCGAACTCCCCGCCGTCGGTAAAGCGGGTGGAGGCGTTGACATAGACGGCGGCGCTGTCCACACCGGCGACAAAGGCGTCCGCCGCCGCGGGATCTTCCGTGACGATGGCGTCGCTGTGGCCGGTGGAGTGGGCGGCGATGTGCGCCACGGCCTCGGCCACGCTGTCCACCATCCGAACTGCCAGAATGTAGTTCAGGAACTCCGTGTCGAAGTCCTTCTCACCGGCGGGCGTGCCGGGAATCATGGCGGCGGCACGGCTGTCCAGCCGCAGCTCCACCGGGGGCTTGCCCGCAGCGGCGCGGTCTGTCACCAGTCTCTTCTGCAGTCGGGGCAGGAAGTCGGCGGCCACGGCGCTGTGTACCAGCAGTACCTCCTCGGCGTTGCAGACGGAGGGACGGCTGGCCTTGGCGTTCTCCACGATGTCCAGCGCCTTGTTCAGATCGGCGGCAGCATCCACGTAGACATGGCAGATGCCCGTGCCGGTCTCGATGCAGGGGACGGTCGCCCCGGCCACGCAGGCGCGGATCAGTCCCGCGCCGCCCCGGGGGATCAGCAGATCCACCACGCCCTTGGCGGTCATGATGTCTGCGGCGGACTGGTGGGTGGTGTCCTCCACGATGTTCAGGAGCTCCGGGTCGCCGCCGGCGGCGGCGATGCCGCCCTTCAGGGCGGAGACGATGGCGCAGGCGGTGCGGTGGGCCTCCTTGCCGCTGCGGAGGATGCAGGTGTTGCCGGACTTCAGGGCCAGCGCCGCCGCGTCGGAGGTGACGTTGGGCCGGCTCTCGTAGATGATGGCCACCAGCCCCAGGGGGACTTGCACCTTTTGAATAACAAGGCCGTTGGGGCGGCGCACCTCTGCCAGCACCCGGCCCGTGTGGTCCGGCAGGGCGGCAATGGCGCGGACACCGTCGGCCATGGCGGCCAGGCGCTTCTCGTCCAAATACAGGCGATCCAGCATCACGTCGGTGATATGTCCCCGGGCGGCGGCCATATCCTGCGCGTTGGCTTCTAAAATTTCCGGTGCGGCGGCCAGCAGGCTGTCCGCCATGGACAGCAGCAGCGCATCTTTGGCCGCGCGATCGGCGGCCGCCAGGGATGCCCGGGCATCGCGGGTTTTTTTACACAGCTCCAGCGTGGTCATTTCTTCACGCCTCCTTTGCCAAAAATCGAGTGCCCACGGGCTTGCCCGCCACGATGTCGTAGAGCAGGGCGGGCTTTGCGCCGTTGGCGATGACCATTTCACACCCCGCCTCGGTGACGATGCGGGCAGCCTTCAGCTTGGTGGCCATGCCGCCCGTGCCGAGAGTGCTGCCGCTGCCGCCGCCCAGGGCCATGATGCGCTCGTCCAAACAAGGCACGGTGGGGATGAGATGGGCGGTGGGATCGCGGTGGGGGTCACCGTCGTACAGCCCGTCGATGTCGCTGAGCAGGATCAGCAGGTCGGCGTGGACCGCCGCCGCCACGATGGCAGACAGGGTGTCGTTCTCGCCGATGGTGTTCTCCACGCCCACCTCGTCGGTGGCCACGGTGTCGTTCTCGTTGATGACCGGCAGTGCGCCCAGCTCCAGCAGGCGGAAGATGGTGTTGCGCATATTGCGGCTGCGCTGCTCGCTGTGGACATCCTCGCCGGTGAGCAGCACCTGGGCCACGGTGTGGTTGTACTCGTTGAACAGCTTGTCGTAGGTATACATCAGCTCACACTGGCCCACGGCGGCAGCGGCCTGCTTGGTGGGCATATCCTTGGGCCGCCCGGGCAGGTTCAGCTTGCCCACGCCCATGCCGATCGCGCCGGAGGACACCAAAATGATCTCGTGACCGGCGTTTTTCAGGTCGCTGAGCACCTTGCACAGCGCCTCCATCCGCTGGATGTTCAGCCGCCCGGTGGCGTGGGCCAGGGTGGAGGTGCCGACTTTGACGGTGATACGCATAGAAGAACCCCCCTTGGGAAAGATATTTTGGTTATTATACTACCGAACGGGTCTGTTGAAAAGAAAAATTTTCCTTGACAGAGATGCACTGTCATGATATGCTAAGTGTACTAATACGCATAGTACACTTAATACGTTATGGAAAGGAGTGGTGCGATATGGTGGTGCTGGACCATCGGGACACGAGGCCGCTGTATTTGCAGGTGAAGGACAGCCTGCGGCGGATGATGCTGACAGGGCTGCTGACGCCGGGGGAAAAGCTGCCCTCGGTACGGGCCTTGGCCACACAGCTGGCCATCAACCCCAACACCATCCAGCGGGCCTACGGCGAGCTGGAGGCAGAGGGCTACGTCTACTCCGTCAGCGGCAGGGGCAGCTTCGTGGCGGAGACGGACAACGGGCAGGCCCAGCGCATCCGGGAGCTGACAGAGAAGCTGAAGCCGCTGCTGGAGGAGCTGAAGGCGCTGGGCTACACCCGGCAGTCGCTGGAGGCCCTGTGGGAAGGAGGAAACGACCATGCTTGAGGTAAAAAACGTAGTCAAGACCTTTGACGGCTTCCGGGCGCTGGATGGGCTGACCATGACCGTGCCCAAGGGCGCGGTATACGGACTGGTAGGCCCCAACGGTGCAGGCAAGTCCACCATCATCCGCCATTTGGCGGGCATCTACCGGCAGGACAGCGGCGAGGTGCTGCTGGACGGCCAGCCGGTGTATGAGAACACCGAGGCCAAGCGGCGCATGGCTGTGATCGGCGACGACTGGTACTATTTCCCCCAGGCGGGCATTAAGGAAATGGCGAAATTCTTCGCCGGCATCTACCCGGATTTCAGCTGGGAGCGGTATGAGAAGCTGAAGCAGGTATTCCCGCTGGACGAGAAGATGATGCTGCGGCGGATGAGCAAGGGTATGCAGAAGCAGGCGGCCTTCTGGCTGACGGTGTGCTGTATGCCGGAATACCTCATTCTGGACGAGCCGGTGGACGGCCTTGATCCGGTGATGCGGCGGCAGGTGTGGTCGCTGCTGCTGGGCGACGTGGCGGAGCGGGGCACGACGGTGCTGGTGTCCAGCCACAACCTGCGGGAGTTAGAGGACGTGTGCGACCATGTGGGCATCCTGAACCACGGAAAGGTGCTGCTGGAGCGCAGTCTCAGCGATTTGCAGGACAACACGGTGAAATTGCAGGTGGCCTATCAGGGCGTCACCGAGCCGGTGCTGCCGGAGGAGCTGAACATCCTGCACCGCAGTCATGTGGGACGGGTGTATACCTATATCGTCCGGGGCAGCAGCCAGGAGATCCTGCGCCGGATGCAGATCACCGAGCCGGTGCTGCTGGAGTCCATTCCGCTGACGCTGGAGGAGATATTCATTTACGAGCTGGGAGGTGTGGAGTATGCCGCGAAAGACATCCTTCTGTAACAGGGCGCTGCTGCGCAGCGATGTAAAGCGCTACTGGCCGCTGCTGTTTCTGTACGTGGCCGTGTGGGTCATGATCCTGCCTCTGCCCATTTTGCAGGCGGGCCGGTGGATGGTCAGCGTAGAGCAAATACAGGCCGAGATACACAACACCATCTATAACGCGCTGTTCGGCTCTATCGTCATGGCGCTGCTCTTCGGCTGCCTGACGGCTATGGCGGTGTGGTCGTATCTGATGACCACCCGCGCCGTCGGTCTGCTGCACGCGCTGCCCGTCACCCGGACGGAGCAGTTCCTGAGCCACAGCATCGCCGGACTGGGGATGCTGACAGTGGGCAACGTGTTCATTTTCCTGCTCAGCGCGGCCTGCTGCGCCGGGCGGAGCTACGTGGACTGGGCCATACTGGGCGCGTGGCTGCTGCTGACGGAGCTGATGGAGCTGTTCTTCTTCGCGCTGGCATCCCTGTGTGCCATGGCCACCGGCTGGCTGCTGGCCATCCCGGTGCTGTACGGCGCGGTGAACGCCATCGCCATATTGCTCCATACGGTGGTGCAGGCCATGGCCAACATCTTCTACTACGGCTATTACACCACCGGACCGGCGAAGGCGGTGATGTGGCTGACGCCGGTGGGCCGTATCTGGACGGCCATTGGAAACGACACCAGCTACTGGATCACCGCGGATGGCCGGGTGTCCCCGGAGTATCTGGAGGAGGGCTGGCGGGTCTCACATCTTTCTCCGACGGCCTACACCACCTGCGCCATCTACGCGGCGGTGGGCCTGGTGCTGCTGGCGCTGGTGTGGTGGCTGTATCAGAAGCGGCCCAGCGAGAGCGCCGGCGACGCCATGGCCTTCCGCTAGCTGCGGCCCATCGCCCGGTGGAGCATCGGTCTGTGCGGCGGCTGGGGCTTGGGCCTGTTCCTGCACTACGCGGTGCTGTATAACAGCAATTTGACGCAGCTGCTCATCTGCCAGGTGATCCTGGGTGTGATCTGCTTCTTCGCGGCGCAGATGCTGCTGCAGAAGAAGTTCCGCATCTTCAACAAGCGCTGGTGGCTGGAGACGGCGGCCATGGTGCTGGTGCTGGCGGCGGTGACGGTGTGCGTGAAGCTGGACTTTACCGGCTATCAGCACCGCGTGCCGGACGCAGGTGATGTGACCGAGGTGCGCTGCACGGGCGTGGCGGATCTCACCGCCGACGACCCGGAGACCATTGAGACGGTGGTGGCGCTGCACCGGGCCATTTTAGCCCAGCATGACGCGGGCGTCACGCCGGAGGACTCCTACCCCGTCTCCGCCACTCTCCCCGGCGATCCGGTGGTGTCCAACGAAGATTTGGTGATCCGCTACCTGCGGCTGACGTACACGCTGCGGGACGGCACAGAGCTGCGGCGGAACTATCAGGCGTTCGTGTCCGCCGGGACGGACGTGTACCGGCTGATGACGGAGCTGGCCAACAGCCGCGATAACCTGCTGGGGCTGACGGGGCTGCAGTGGCTGGAGCGGTACGGCGGTGCGGATGCCGTGAACGGCGGGTATATCTCCCGCTACCGGGACGGCGCGTATGCGGTGCTGACGGCCCAGCAGGCCAAGGAGCTGGTGCGGCTGATCTACGCGGACGTGGACAGCGCCGTGAACGTGATCGACGTGCTGGACAACGACAAGGGGCTGTACGGCCCGAACGGCGTGGAGCAGAGCATCAACCTGTATCTGACGCCGTCGGAGGGCGATCCGAAGGACATCTCGCTGGATCTGCCCCTGTTCTGCACCCGGGCGTGGGAGCTTATGGACGGGCTGGAATTCACCGAGCCGGTGGACGGCGAACCGTATTACGAGGACATCATTGTGAAGGACTATCTGGATTGAGAAAAAGCGGGAAGGGCGGCGCGATGCGCCGCCCTTCAGACTGTCAAAAAACCATGCTGCAAGTTTCGATGAGTGAGCAGCGGGGGAGCTTGAGGGGGCAAGGCCCGCCTCAAATCAGATAAACCGCCGCCAAAAACCTTGCTATATCAAGATTTTTGGAAATTGCATCTTGAACTCGTTCAAAATGCTCGGCGGAAAGCGCAGTCAAAAAAGTCCCGCAAGGGACTTTTTTGACAAGCTGAAGGGCGGCGCGATGCGCCGCCCTTCCTGCGTTTTTGGGGGAGAGGTATGGGAGAAAAATCACTCGTTGGTGTAGTTGTCGAAATAGCCCTGGATGTAGACGATGGGCGTGCCCTTGTCGCCGCTGCCGCTGGTCAGGTCGCACAGAGAACCGATCAGGTCGGTGAGGTTGCGGGGGGTAGTGCCCTCGGACACCATGCTTCCCACCAGGGACTGCTTGGCGTCCTTGGCCCTGATCTTCTCGGAGATGGCCTTCTGCAGCGCCTCGCCGGTCAGGTCGGCAAATTCCTTGTCCGCCAGGTACTTCAGCTTCAGCTCGTTGGGCGTGCCCACCAGGCCGGCGGTGTAGCCGGGGGCGACCACAGGGTCGGCCAGCTCCCAGATCTTGCCGGCAGGGTCTTTGAACGCGCCGTCGCCGTAGACCATGGCCTCGATGCGCTTGCCGGTGGCCTCGCCCATGGCCTGGCCGATGGCCTCCGCCACGGACTTGGCGTCACGGGGAAACAGCTTCACGCGGTCTTCGTCAGCCTTGTTGCTGCCCAGCAGGCCGTACTGGGGGTTATAGCCGCTGCCGTCCACCGAGGCGGTCAGCAGATCGTCCAGACCCAGCACCACCTTCGCGCCGGCGGCGGTGAGCAAACGCTTGCTGCGCTGGCGGGAGTGGATGTCGCAGCAGATGATGGCGTCGGTGTAGTCCAGCACCGCCTGGACACGGTTGGCAAACACGATCTCCGCCTCCGCGCCGGCCTCCTCGATGATGGACTTGTAGTAGTCCACATAGTCCACGCCGGTGAAGGGGTGGATCACAGCGCCGAAGGCCTGACGGAACTGGGTCAGGCTCAGCACATCGTGCCAGGGGTCGATGCCCGCCTCGTCCAGCTGGTCCAAGGATACCAGATGGTTGCCCACCTCGTCGGAGGGATAGCTCAGCACCAGCACCACCTTTTTCACGCCCAGGGCGATGCCCCGCAGCAGCAGGGAGAAGCGGTTGCGGCTCAGAATGGGGAACGTGACACCTACGGTCTGGCCGCCGGTCTTGGCTTTCACATCGGCGGCGATCTGCTCGCAGGTGGCGTAGTTGCCCTGGCAGCGGGCCACCACGGACTCGGTCACAGCCACCACATCGCCATCACGGGCGGTGATGCCGTTTTCCTGCAGCGCGTTCAAAACGGTGTCCACCGTGGTCTTGACGATGTTGTCGCCCTCGCGGAAAATAGGCGCGCGAACGCCCCGGACGACCGTGCCCAAAGTTCTGCTCATAGTAACAGCTCCCCTATCATCTTAATATCAATATCAGGCGCGGCACAGCCGCGCAGCGGGAATAAGTATATCACATTTTTGGCATAAGTGAAATACATAAATCTAATACCCACGTTTTTCTGTGCTAATATCTTTCGATGAATTTCCTCTTGCTTTTTCAGGAGAAACGTGTATAATGGCAGAGTAGCCGTTCTGTGCGGCGGAAAATTGCATATTCGGGCTTGTAGCTCAGCTGGGAGAGCGTTCGGTTCGCATCCGAGAGGTCGAGGGTTCGAATCCCTTCAGGTCCACCATGAAAAGCTGTGAAATTTCGTATTTCACAGCTTTTTTGCAACT
>USGS01000023.1 GCA_900554275.1 uncultured Eubacteriales bacterium | reverse complement strand
GTCATGCTGGTGGGCACTACGTTTGCGTGGTTCACCGACACGGCTACCGCCAATGTCAACAAGATCCAGGCAGGTAATCTGGATATTCAGTTGTTCTACGCGAACAACGCTAATGGCGTTAATGCAGAATGGACGGAACTGACCAACAACAGCACTACTGTGCTGAAGTTCCTTCAGAGCAACGGCACAACGGCAACGCAGCAGGACTTCTACTGGGAACCCGGCGGAACGTATAGCCTGCCTGCGCTGAAGGTCGTCAACAACGGCAACCTGAACCTGAAGTACAAGATCGAGATCACCGGCATCAAGGGCAGCTCCAAGCTGAATGATGTCATCGACTGGACGATGAAGCTGGGCGGCGCTGACTTTGCCATCGGCAGTGAGCATGTTCTGAAGGCGGCAACGGCCGGCACTGAGAGTGCTGACATTCTGACCATCAGCGGCCATATGCGGGAGACCGCCGGCAACACCTACATGAACGAAAAGATCGAGGGCATCACCATCACCCTCAAGGCCACCCAGGCCACCGGTGAGTGGGACAGCACCACCGACGATTACGATAAGGACGCTCCCTATACCACCGTCAATGTTTCCAATGAGAAGGAACTCCGCACGGCTCTTTTCAATGCTCCTACCGATGGTGGCGGCGTAAAAATCGTTCTTCAGGGCGATATAACACTGGAAATGCTTTATGCAGCACCCAACCTTCCGAGCAGCGTTGTTATTCAAGACTATGAAGTGGGCGACACTCTGAATCGTTATAAGAAGGGTGTTCATCCTACCGCAGAAGATCCTAATCATTGGAACACTTTGGTCACTAACCAGACCGATGAAGAAAAGGCTGCTTACGGCGCATATTACCATATGGGCGCTAACGACGAGCGCATTGCCCGTCTCGTTGTAAAGGCAAATCAGGATGTTATCCTTGATCTGAACGGCAAAACTATTGCCAAGAGAACTAATGCAACGCACGGCAGTTGGAGTGCCACCGATACCGACATTATCGCAAACTACGGTATGCTGAAAATTACTGACAGCGCTAACGGCGGCAAGGTCGTTGGCCGTGGTTATTACTCTTGCGTTGGTGCTGTACTGCACAATTTCAATGGCGCGATCATGACTGTTGAAAACGTCGAGATCGACGGTAATGCCGCAGGCTTTACGGCTGGCACGGGCCAGTATGTGATCGCCAACGATGGCGGTACGGTGGTGATCGATGGAGCAAATGTCCATGACACGGCCACCTCTGCATCTCTTGTTGTCAATACTGCTGGTACGATGACGATCAAGGGCAATACTACGCTCAATCACCCCAACACCAAGACCATCAACTGCAAGGGCGGCGAGGTGTTCGTGGAGAGCGCAAAGATCACTTCCAATGCCTATTCCGTCTACGCTGCCGGCGGCACTGTGACCGTGACGAACAGCGGCGTGACCGTTACCGGCAGCGGCACTATGACCGAAGACGGCGGCACGATCGTCCACAAATAATCACTACCCCTTTTCTCCCGCCGTCTTACCAGCGGCAGGAAATACCCCTTCCGCTGCGGCCATGCTCAGCCGCACGGACATTAAAAAGAACCGCCCCCGGGCGGTTCTTTTTTGCCCTCTATTCATTCTTTTTGCTCTTCATTCACCTTTCCGTTTTTGTCCCGAAAACCGCAAGTTCTGCGCCGTGACTTGACGAATTGTTGACACCCGGCTATAATCAAAGAACAACCTATGGGTATAAGGGGAAAAAGAACATGAAGCTACGCGCATTTTATGACCAGTGCGGCGGCAGCTACGAGGGCACCGTCGCCCGTTTCCAGGGGGAGGAGCGTGTGCTGAAATTCCTGCGTATGCTCCCCGCTGATGAGAGTCTGCCCGAGCTTACCGCTGCCATGACGCGAGAGGACGCTCACACGGCGTTCCGCGCGGCCCACACCATCAAGGGCATCGCGCTGAACCTGGGACTGAACCAGCTGGCGGCGAAGGCCTCCGCGCTGACGGAGACGCTCCGGGGGAAGGAGACCATACCGCCGGAAGCACCGGAGCTGTGCAAAGAGGTGGAGCACGACTGCGCCGTTGTTTTGGACGGCATTTCCCGGCTGGAAGCGTAAAAAAGAAGCACCCGCGGGTGCTTCTTTTTTTACGCCTTATAGTACCGCTTCGCGCAGAACTCCCGCTGCACCGTCACCGCGCCGCTGTCCGTGAGCCAGCTGACGAAGTTGGAAAAGTTCCGCTCCACGATGCTGAATTTCATCTCGTTGTGGGTACGCACGTTCTCCTGCTTGCAGAACGCCCCGATCCACTCCGGGAACGTCATGCCGTCCTCCAAAAGCGCCAGCAGCTCTGCCCGCTTGGACTGGATGACCGCAATGTTGTGGTCGATGACAGCGCCCAGCGCCTTGGGCTGCACCACACTCTTGTGTGCCAGAATGTACGCCTTATAGTCCGTGGTTTTCAGGTACGCTTTGCTCGCCAGATCTTTGGCGATGAACATACTGGTGGGCAGCTTTGCGCCGTCGATCTGGCTTTGGTCAAGAAGCGCATCGCCGATATAGGCCACGCCGTCCGGCGTCGTGAACCCCAGCTGTCCCGCCGTATGGCCCGGCAGCGGCAGGATGCCGAAGGTTCGCCCGTCCAGCGTCAGGGACGTGTCCGACTCCCGCAGCACCCGGTCCGCCGTGAAGCACTCCTCCAGGAACAGCTCCTGGATCTTGCCGTAGGTCAGGGCCACATAGTTGGCGCGGTAGCTGTCCGGGTTCACGGAGATGCCCGCCTCGATGAGGGAGATGATGGCCTTAGACCCGTACCGCTGCTGCAGATACCGCACGTTCCCCGTGTGGTCGAAGTGGGCGTGGGAGCAGAGCACGTATTTCGGCACGAGACCGTTGGCGTCCAGCAGGTTTGTCAGGCCGCTCCGGTCCAGCTTGGCGTAGCCCGTGTCCATGAGTACGATGTTCCGCGCATCCAGCTTGTAGATGGGCAGCAGGGCCGTGCTGCCCACTGCCGCGTATGTGTCGCCCAGTACGTGGATCATGTCCATGCCCGGCCACCTCCCGCAATGTTTTTACCCATTATACACCTTTGTAACGGAAATACAAATTTTTTATTTTCCCTCTATGCAAACGCAGGAAAATAAGGTAAAATAGCAGGGAATACAAAAGGGAGGAAACGGGATGGAAGAACCGAGATTTAAGCGGGTGCTGCTGAAGATCAGCGGCGAAGCGCTGGCCGGCGACAAGCACTTCGGCCTTGACTTCCAGGTCATGGCCCGTGTGGCCGACGTCATCAAGGAATGCGTGGACATGGGCGTTCAGGTGGGCGTGGTCATCGGCGGAGGCAACTTCTGGCGCGGCGTCAAGGATGGCGAGGGCCACATCGAGCGCACCCGCGCCGATCACATGGGTATGCTGGCCACCGCCATGAACTGCATGGCTATGGCCGACGTGCTGGAGCAGAAGGGCGTGGACGTCCGGGTGCAGACGGCGCTGGAGATTCGGGCCGTGGCCGAGCCGTACATCCGTGCCAGGGCCATCCGCCACCTGGAGAAGGGCCGTGTGGTCATCTTCGGCTGCGGCATCGGCTGCCCGTTCTTTTCCACCGACACGGCGGCGGTGCTGCGGGCGGCGGAGATCGAGGCCGACGTGATATTGCTGGCCAAGAACATCGACGGCGTGTACGACAGAGACCCGGCCAAGAATGCCGATGCCGTCAAGTTTGACACCATCACCTACGACGAGGTGCTCAAGCGCCACCTGGCCGTGATGGACTCCACCGCCACCAGCCTGTCTATGGACAATCACATCCCCGTGCTGGTGTTCGCACTGAAAGACCCTGAGAATATTATCCGCGCCCTGCGCGGCGAAAAAATCGGAACGATCGTGAAGGAGGACTGACCCCATGTTGAAGGATGAATACAAAGTCTACGAGGAAAAAATGAAGAAGAGCATCGAGTCCGTTGTCAGCGACTTCGATACCGTCCGCGCCGGCCGCGCCAACGCCTCCGTGCTGAACCGCATCAGCGTGGACTACTACGGCACGCCCACGCCCATCCAGCAGATCGCGTCTGTTGGCTCTCCCGATCCCCGCACCCTGCTCATCACCCCCTGGGATGCCTCCGCTCTCAAGGGCATTGAGAAGGCTATCCAGGAGTCCGACCTGGGCATCAATCCCCAGAACGACGGCAAGTCTATCCGGCTGGCATTCCCCCAGCTCACGGAGGAGCGCCGTAAGGAGCTGGTCAAGCTGATCCATAAGTACGCAGAGGGCGGCAAGGTGGCCGTGCGCAACATCCGCCGCGACGCCATGGATAACTTCAAGAAGCAGCAGAAGGCCTCCGAGATCACCGAGGACGAGCTGAAGATCGCAGAAAAGGACTTGCAGAAGATGACCGACGACAGCTGCAAGGAGCTGGATAAGCTGCTGGAAAACAAAGAAAAGGAACTGATGTCCGTCTGATGGCGCTGTTCCGAATAACCGGATATGAGGCGGGGCAGGTGGACATGAGCCGCCTTCCCCGCCATATCGCTATTATTATGGACGGCAACGGTCGTTGGGCAAAGAAGCGTGGGCTTCCGCGCACTGCCGGCCATAAAGTAGGCGCGGAAACATTCCGAAGCATCGCCACCTATTGCCAGGAGCTGGGTATACAGTACCTGACGATATACGCCTTTTCCACTGAAAACTGGAAACGCCCCAAGGACGAGGTGGATACCCTTATGAACCTTCTGGAGCAGTATCTTCAGGAGGCCATCGACACTATGGAGCGGGATCATATCCGGCTGAAGATCCTGGGCGACGCTGCGGCGCTGTCCCCCAAGCTGCAGCGGATGATCGCCGAGACGAACGATATTTCCGCCCATTATGACGGATTTCAGACCAACATCTGTCTGAACTACGGCGGCCGGGCCGAGATCCTGCGGGCGGCGCAGCTGTGTGCCGCGGCGGGGGAGGACTGGACGGAGGAGAACTTCAGCAAGTATCTTTGGTCCGCCGGCATCCCCGACCCGGAGCTGATCATCCGCCCCTCCGGGGAGCTGCGGCTGAGCAACTTCCTGCTGTGGCAGTGCGCCTACAGCGAGTTTTACTTCTGCGACACCCTGTGGCCCGACTTTACCCGCGCCGACCTGGACAAGGCCATCATCGACTATCAGAAGCGCGACCGCCGTTTCGGCGGCGTCAAATGAGGAGACCTCCCCTATGAAACAGAGAATTTTAGTGGCCGTCATCGGCATTCCGGCGCTGCTGGCGGTGCTGTGCTTCGCGCCGGACTGGGCCACGGCGGTGCTGGTGGCGCTGCTGTGCGTCATCGGCTGCCATGAGTTCATGGCGGCTGCCGCGCCGCTGAAGGCCCGGCGCTGGTGGCCCTTCGCCGCGTCGCTGTCGGTGTTTACCGTGTTCACCGTGTATTTCCACAGTGATGCCTTTGACGGTACGCCCATTTCCACACTCATGCCCTGGCTGCTGGCGGCGCTGATCGTGGTGCTGTTCGTGGCGGCCGTGCAGGCTTACGGCAGGGACGACGAGCTGACGTTTCCCGACCTGTGCGCCGTGGCCGTCTCCGGCCTGGTCATCCCCCTGGCGCTGAGCTGTTTGGTGCGGCTGCGCATGATGGACTATGGCGCGGGACTGGTGCTCATTCCGCTGGTGTCCGCCTTTATGAGCGATGCCATGGCCCTTTTCGGCGGTATGCTCTTCGGCAAGACAAAGTTAGCCCCCCGCGTCAGCCCTAAAAAGACCCGGGAGGGCGCTGTCAGCGGCCTGGTGGGCGGTATGGTGGGCATGATCCTGTACCGCATCTTCTTCCTGCTCTGCACCGAGGTGCAGTTGAACATCGGCTGGTGTGTGCTGCTGGGCCTGGTGGGCGCGCTGCTGGGACAGCTGGGTGATCTGAGCTTTTCCTGTGTCAAGCGCCAGTGCGGCATCAAGGACTACGGCCGGCTGCTGCCGGGTCACGGCGGCGTGCTGGACCGCTTCGACAGCGTGATCTTTGCCGCCCCCGTTATCTGGATGCTGGTGTCCGCCGTGACATTGTATTGAGGGAGTACATACTATGACGAAAACCATCGCCCTCCTGGGATCTACCGGCTCTATCGGACGGCAGACACTGGAGGTGGCCCGGGAGCTGGGCCTTACCGTGGCGGCACTGACCGCCCATACGAATATCGACCTTCTGGAGCAGCAGGCGCGGCAGTTCAGGCCGCGCCTTGCGGCGGTGTATGACCCGGATGCCGCCTGTGTGCTGCGTGAGCGCCTGTCCGACATGGACATTCAGGTGCTGGCAGGGGAGGAGGGGCTTCTGACCGCCGCCACTGCGGAGGAGGCGGATACCCTTGTCACCGCCGTCATGGGCAGCGTGGGTCTTGCACCTACGCTGGCCGCCATCAGGAAGGGGAAACGCATCGCCCTGGCCAACAAGGAGACGCTGGTCTGCGCCGGTGAGCTGGTCATGGCTGCCGCTGCCGAATGCGGCGCGGAGATCATTCCTGTGGACAGTGAACACTCCGCTGTATTTCAGTGCTTGCAGGGCTGCCGCGACCGGGGGGAGGTACGCCGTATCCTGCTGACGTGCTCCGGCGGCCCGTTCTACGGAAAGACCTCCGCTGAGCTGGAGCGCATGACCGCCGCCGATGCACTCCATCACCCCAACTGGCGCATGGGCGCCAAGATCACCGTGGATTCCGCCACGCTGATGAACAAGGGGTTGGAGGTCATTGAGGCTATGCGGCTGTATGCCCTGCCGGTGGAGCAGATCCAGCCGGTGATCCACCGCCAGAGCATCGTCCACTCTCTGGTGGAGTTCCGGGACGGCGCGGTGCTGGCCCAGCTGGGGACGCCGGATATGAAGCTGCCTATCCGCTATGCCATGACCTATCCCTATCGGGCGGAGTCGCCGGACGTGCCGCTGGACTTGCTCCGGTGCGGCCCACTGACCTTTGCCGCCCCGGATGAGGATGCGTTCCCTTGCCTGCGGCTGGCACGCCAGTGCGGCAAGACCGGCGGTACGTCCTGCGCCATACTGAATGGTGCGAATGAGGCCGCCGTGGCGCTGTTCCTTCGGGGGGAGATCGGCTTTAACGACATCCATCGCTGCGTAGAGCGGGCGCTTTCCCGCGTAGCTGTGAAATATCAGCCAAGCCTGGTGGATATACTGGAAGCAGACAGAGCGGCCCGGCTGGCTATTCTGTGATTTTTCGTAAGGAGTATCGTCCATGATCGTATATATCCTGGCAGCCCTGCTGGTGTTCGGCGTACTGATCGCCGTCCATGAGTTAGGCCACTTCCTGGCCGCCAAGGCCTGCGGCGTCCGCGTCAACGAGTTCTCCATCGGCATGGGGCCCGCTCTCTGGAAAAAGCAGAAGGGAGACACCCAGTATTCTCTCCGCGCTTTTCCCGTGGGTGGTTTCTGCGCCATGGAGGGGGAAGAGGAGGACTCCGACGACCCGGCAGCTCTGAACCGTCAGGGCTTTTGGAAGAAGCTGCTGATCTTTGCCGCCGGCGCGGCCATGAATTTTCTTACCGGGCTGATCATCATTTTCTTCCTCTATGCTGATGCCCAGGCATTCTACACCCCGACTATTACCGGCTTTGCCGAGGGCTGTCCTCTGGAAAGTGCCGACGGCTTACAGACCGGCGACCGCATCCTGTCTATCGATGGGGAGCGGGTCTATGTATACAGCGATCTGAGCCTGCTGCTGCCCCGCAATACCACCGGCGTCTACGACCTGGTGGTGGAACGCGGCGGCGAAAAGGTGCGGCTCAACGATTTTGCCATGGAACGCCGCACCTATACGGGCGCGGACGGCAAGGAATTTACCGGACTGGGCCTTTACTGCGGTGTGGAGAAGGCCGACTGGGGCGTGCGGCTGCGCTATACCTGGAACAACGCCGTGGACTTTGTCCGGCTCGTTCGTCTCAGTCTGCAAATGCTGGTCACAGGTGAAGCGGGACTGAAGGATCTCAGCGGCCCGGTGGGCATCGTCTCCACCATGGCCCAGGTGGGCCAACAGGCCGAAACGACCCGGGCAGCGGCGGAGAACATCGCCTATATCGCCGCGCTTATCGCTGTGAACCTGGCGGTGATGAACCTGCTGCCCCTGCCGGCGCTGGATGGCGGGCGTATTTTCTTCCTGGTGGTCAACGCCATCGCCATGCTGCTGTTCCACAGGCAGATCCCGGCCAAATACGAAAACTACATCCACTTCGCCGGATTGATCCTGCTGCTGGCCCTTATGGTCGTGCTGATGTTCAGCGATGTGTGGAAGCTCATCAAGTAGAAGGGGAGGGATATTCATGACACGGCAGGTACACGTTGGCCCGGTGGCCATAGGAGGCGGCGCGCCGGTCTCTATCCAATCCATGTGCAATACGCCTACAGAGAATGCGGACGCCACCGTGGCCCAGATCCTGCGTCTGGAGCAGGCGGGCTGCGACATCGTCCGTGTGGCCGTTCCCACCCGGGAGGCCGCTATGGCCATCCCCGCCATCAAATCCCGCATCCATATCCCTCTGGTGGCGGACATCCACTTTGACTACAAGCTGGCGCTGCTGTGTATCAACGGCGGCGTGGACAAAATACGTATCAACCCCGGCAACATCGGCTCACCGGACCGAGTCCGGGCCGTAGCCGATGGCTGCCGCGAGCGCGGCATTCCCATCCGGGTGGGTGTCAACGGCGGCTCGCTGGAAAAGGATATTCTCCGCAAATACGGCGGCGTCACCGCCGAAGCGCTGGCGGAAAGCGCGCTGGGCCATGTCCGGCTGTTGGAGGACTGCGGCTTCCGAGATGTGTGCATCTCCGTCAAGTGCTCCCATGTCCCGGTGAACATGGCGGCTTACCGCCTGCTCCATGAGCGGACGGACTATCCCCTGCACCTGGGCGTCACCGAGGCCGGCACGCCGGACATGGGCGTGCTGAAATCCGCCATCGGCATCGGCGGACTGCTGTGCCAGGGCATCGGAGACACCCTCCGCGTCAGCCTCACCGCCGACCCGGTGGAGGAGGTGGTGGCGGCCAAGCGCATTTTGCAGGCCATCGGCCTGCGCCGCAGCGGCCCGGATCTTATCGCCTGCCCCACCTGCGGCCGCACAAAGTACGACATGCTGTCCATCGCCCGTGAGGTGGAGCGCCGTCTGGAGGGCTGCACCAAGCCTATCACCGTGGCGGTGATGGGCTGTGTGGTGAACGGGCCGGGGGAGGCGTCCGCCGCCGATGTGGGTATTGCCGGCGGCGACGGCGAGGGCCTGCTCTTCGCCAAAGGGAAGATCCTCCGCAAGCTGCCCCAGGACAAGCTGGTGGACGCGCTGATGGAGGAGATAGACAAATTGTAAGGTAGAGGTAGACCATGCCGGATAAAGTACCCTTTTTTACATTATTTGAGAGTTTTCAAGCGCCGCGACAGCTCCGATTGCTGCTCCACGACACCGTTGCCCTGGGCGGCGTGCTGGACCGCGCGGCCCGCACGCTGGAGCTGCAATTAGAGAGCGGCGAGCCCATCCCCGACGCGGCCCGCAGCGCCCTCCAGCAGATGCTGGCGGAGCAGTATGATCTGCGCCGCGTCCAGCTTACCTTCCGGGACAAGTCCGCTCCGGTAAAGGGATCGGGTGAGGTGCTGCTGGGCAAGGAGTTCAAGGGTAAGGCCACGCCTATCTCAGAGCTGAACCTGAAAATGGGCGCCGCCATCGTGGAGGGGCGCATCTTCAAGCTCGAGTGCTTTGAGACGCGCCGGCCCGGCGTGTGGCGGCTGTCCTTCAACATCACCGATGAGCATAATTCCATCTCCGTCCGCCGGTCACTGGGCGACAAGGAGGCCAAGCAGCTTTCCGCCGCACTGACCGACGGCGCGTATCTCCGCGTTCAGGGGCGGCTGGAGCTGTCCTTCGATGGCCGGGAATTACAGCTCAATCCGCTGAATATCATGCGCGGCCACCACGAGGGACGCCGGGACAACGCCCCCGAGAAGCGCGTGGAGCTGCATCTCCACACACAGATGAGCTCCATGGATGCCATCACAGATGTGGGCAGCGTGGTGAAGCAGGCGGCGGCCTGGGGACACCCGGCCATTGCCATCACCGACCACGGCACAGTGCAGGCGTTTCCCAAGGCACGGGACGCGGGTAAGGGCAAGATCAAGATCCTCTATGGCGTGGAGGGCTACTTTGTCAACAATCTGGACGACCGCATTGCCGTCCACGGCCCGCAGGACCAGCCTTTCGCCAATGAGATCGTCTGCTTCGACATCGAGACCACCGGTCTGAGCGTGGCCCACGAGGCCATCACCGAAATCGGAGCGGTGGTGCTGAAGAATGGTCAGATCACCGAGCGTTTTCAGACCTTTGTCGATCCCCAGCGACGGCTGACGCCGGAGAACATCGGCCTGACCGGCATCACCGATGCCATGCTGGCGGGTGCGCCGAAGCTGAAGGACGCGCTGACCGCGTTCCTGGACTTTGTCCATGGCCGCCCGCTGGCGGCGCACAACGCGGAATTCGACATCGGCTTTATCCGGGCCGGCTGCCGCAAGACCGGCCTGGAGTTCGACCCGACCTATATCGACAGTCTCATTCTGGCACAGAACCTGCTGCCGGAGCTGAATAAGCATAAGCTGGACATTGTGGCGGAGCATCTGGAGCTGCCCGCCTTCAACCACCACCGGGCTGCCGACGATGCGGCCATGGTGGGCTATATGCTCATTCCGTTCTTTGACCGCATGGAGAGGGAGAAGGGCATTCACCGGCTACAGCAGATCAACGGCGAGATGCTGAAGCTGCGGCCCATGGGCGGCAAGAGCAGCCGTCATCCCAAGCACATCATCATTTTGGCTAAGAACAAGCTGGGCCTCAAGCACCTGTACCAGCTTATCTCCGCCTCCAACCTGCAATACTTCCGCCGCGTACCCATCATCCCCAAGACGGAGCTGATGGCACACCGGGAGGGGCTGATCATCGGCTCTGCCTGCGAGGCGGGCGAGCTGTTTCGCGCCGTGGCCGACCACAAGGACTGGGCGGAGCTGAAGCGCATTGCGTCGTTTTACGACTATCTGGAGATCCAGCCCGTCTGCAACAATATGTTCATGCTCCGCAAGGGTGACGTTCGCTCTGAGGATGAGCTGCGGGACTTCAACCGCACCATAGTCCGTCTGGGCGAGGAGCTGGGCAAGCCCGTCTGCGCTACCGGCGATGTGCATTTCCAAGAGCCGGAGGACGAGGTTTACCGTCACATCCTGCTGGCCAGCAAGAAGTTCCCCGACGCGGACGAGCCCCTGCCCATCTACTTTAAGACCACGGAGGAGATGCTGGAGGAGTTTTCCTATCTGGGGGAGGAGACCGCCCACAAGGTGGTCATCGACGATCCCCGGCGCATCGCCGACCGTATCGAGGAAATCGAACTGCTGCCCCCGGGCCGGCTGTTCCCACCCCGGCTGGAGAACTCCGAGCAGGAGCTTCACGACATGGTTTGGGCCAAGTGCCACGAGCTGTACGGCGACCAGCCGCCCCAGCTCATCGTGGATAGGCTGAACGTGGAGCTCAAGAGCATTCTGGGTAAGTACGACGTGGTCTATATGTCGGCCCAGAAGCTGGTGCAGCGCAGCTTGGAGAACGGCTACCTGGTGGGCTCGCGAGGCTCCGTCGGCTCCAGCCTGGTGGCCTATATGTCCGGAATCACGGAGGTCAACTCCCTGCCGCCTCACTACCGTTGCCCCCACTGCAAGAACACGGAGTTCATCACCGACGGCAGCTACGGCTGCGGCGCGGATATGCCGGACAAGACCTGCCCCGTCTGCGGCACGAAGTATGTTAAGGACGGCTTTGACATCCCCTTTGAGACGTTCCTGGGCTATGGCGGCGGCAAAGTGCCGGATATAGACCTGAACTTCTCCGGCGAATACCAGGCCCGCGCCCACCAGCACGCCATCGAGATGTTCGGCAAGACCCAGGTGTTCCGTGCGGGTACGATCGGCACGCTGGCGGAAAAGACCGCCTTCGGCATGGTGAAGAAATATTTGGAGGAGAAGGGCGAGACGGCCTCCAACGCGGAGCTGGACCGGCTGACCCTGGGCTGTGTGGGTGTCCGCCGCACCACCGGCCAGCACCCCGGCGGGCTGGTGGTCGTGCCGGATGACATGGATGTGGAGGACTTCACCGCCGTCCAGCACCCTGCCGACGACGCCAACAGCGACACCGTCACCACCCACTTTGAATACCACTGCATGGAGGACAACCTCCTCAAGCTGGATATGCTGGGCCACGATGACCCTACTATGATCAAGATGCTGGAGGATCTGACCGGCGTCAACGCCCGTGCTATTCCGCTGGACGACCCGGATACCATGTCCATTTTTACCTCGTCCAAGGTGCTGGGCTTCGAGAACGACGAAATATTAGGCCCTACCGGCGCGGTGGCCATCCCGGAGTTCAACACCCGCTTTACCCGCGGTATGCTTATGGACACCATGCCCCGGGATTTTAACACCCTGGTGCGCCTGTCCGGCTTCTCCCACGGCACGGACGTGTGGCTGGGCAACGCGCGCGAGCTGATCGTCAGCGGCACCGCCTCCGTTCTGGAGACGGTGGGCTGCCGCGATGACATCATGCTCTACCTTATCTCCATGGGGCTCGATCCAAAGACATCCTTCAAGATCATGGAGGCCGTCCGTAAGGGAAAGGTCAAAAAGGGGGGCTTTCAGGATGGCTGGGAGGAGGCCATGCGGGATCACGAGGTACCGGATTGGTATATCGGGTCGCTGGCCAAGATCGGCTATCTGTTCCCCAAGGCCCACGCCGTGGCGTATGTGATGATGGCGTTCCGCATCGCGTGGTTTAAGGTCCATCAGCCGCTGGCGTTCTACGCCACGTTCTTCTCCATTCGCGCCAAGGCCTTTGACGCAGAGTACTGCTGCGCCGGACTGGACGCCGTCAAACGCAAGATCAGGGAGATCGAGAACAACAAGGACGCCACCGATGTAGAGCAGAACCTGCTGGTCACGCTGGAGGTCTGCTACGAGTTCTATCTCCGGGGCTTCCACTTTGACACCATCAGCATCTACGACTCCGACGCCACCCACTTCAAGATCACCAAAAACGGCCTGCTGCCGCCCTTTATTACCGTCCGGGGGCTGGGCGAGACGGCGGCACTGGACACGGTGGAGAAGCGGGAGGGGAAGACCTTTATCTCCGTGGAGGAGTTTGCCACCACCTGCAACAAGCTCAGTAAGACGCACATCGAGCAGCTGAAAGCCCTGGGTGCCTTCGCCGGTATGGCCGACACCAGCCAGGTCAGCCTGTTCTGAGCAAAAAAATTCCGCCCCTCGGGCGGAATTTTTTTGCTCATATTTATGCCTTTTTCTTCTCCGGGAACTGGATTTGCGCCAAAATCACCGCCACGAACATCACCACGCAGCCAATGTACTCCCGGGCCGTCATCTGCTGGTGCAGGACGATCGCCCCGGCGATAACGGCGAACACGCTCTCCAAGCTCAGCAGGATGGTCACCACCGTGGGGTTGGAGTCCTTCTGCGCGAGGATCTGCAGCGTGTAGCCTACGCCGCAGGAGAAAATACCCACGTACAGCAACGGCAGGATGCAGCTCCAAATAGCGGCGAAGTCCACAGTCTCGAAGAGGAACATACACACAGCGGAGATGATGCCCGCAAACAGGAATTGCAGGCAGCTCAGCTTCACGCCATCGCAATAGGCTGTAAAGTGGTCGATGACCAGAATATGTACCGCAAAGCACACCGCACACACCAGGATCAACAGGTCGCCCGCCGCCAGGGAGAAATCCCCCTTGATGCACAGCAGATACAGCGCCACCACGCTGCACACCACCGCGATCCACACCGGCAGGCTGACCTTCCGCTTGAAGAACAGCCCAAACACCGGCACCAGCACCACATACAGCGCCGTGATGAACCCAGCCTTACCCGCGTCCGTACCGGCCACCAACCCAGCCTGCTGGAAGTTGGAGGCGATGGCCAGCGCCGCACCGCAGCACAGGCCGCCCAGCCAAAGCTGCTTGTTGGCCGCTTTTTTCTCCTCAGCGGTCAGCGCCGGCTTATTCTTCTTCGCCCTGTCACTGATGGCGATGACCACCAGCAGCGCCAGCACAGCGATAAAGTATCGCGTGGCGTTAAAGGCGAACGTGCCGATGCTGTCAGCACACAGATCCTGTGCCACAAACGCCGTGCCCCAGATGAACGCGGCCAAAATAGGGAAGACCACCTGCCGCACCTGATTGTGTTTCATGTCCGTTGTTTCCTTTCTATTCATTCGTCCTTCACCGGTCCGGTGTGCCAGCGGAACTTCCGCTCCTCGCCCCGCACCAGCCGCTGTATATTTTCCCGGTGACACCACACCACCAGCCCTGCGATGACCACTGCCAGCACCGTATAGACCGGGCTGTGTCCGCAGAAAAGCCATGTGGCGATGGGCATACTCACCGCCGCGCTCACCGAACCCAGCGACACATATTTCGTCGCCAGCCACAGCGCCGCGAACAATCCCCAGGCGATGAGGGCCACCCGCCAGTCCAGCAGCCACACCAGCGTGCCGCCGGACAGAATGCCCTTGCCGCCCTTGAAGCCGAAGAACACCGGGAACATGTGCCCCAGCTCGCAGCCCAATCCGCCGATCAGCACACCCAGCGTCCAGTCCTGCATGGCGTTTTTCAGCAGAAATCCGCCCAAAAGGCAGGCAATGACCGTCTTACCCATGTCGAACAGGATGACGCCCAGCGCGTATTTCGCGCCGTAGGTGCGGTAGAAATTGGTCAGTCCCGCGTTGCCGCTGCCGTGCTGCCGCACGTCGTCCCGGATGATGAAATGGCTCACCATCACCGACCCGTTGAGACAGCCCAGGAAATACCCCAGCAGCACCGTGATGAACACCATGCCCGCCGCTATCAGGAAATAGCCGTCCATTACCCGTCGTCCTCTCCCTTCTGCCGTATGGTGATCTGAATGGGCGTGCCCTCCAGCCCGAACACACTGCGGAGCTGGTTCTCCAAATACCGCTGATAGGAGAAGTGGAACAGCTTCTTGTCATTGCAGAAGATGACGAAGTGGGGCGGCTTCACGCCCACCTGGGTCATATAGTAGATCTTCAGCCGCCGACCCTTGTCCGTGGGGGGCTGCACCCGTGTCTGGGCGTCAGCCAGCACGCTGTTGAGCATACCGGTGGTGATACGCACCGCCGCCTGGTCATTCACGTAGTTGATCAGCTCAAACAGCCGGTTCACCCGCTGGCCCGTGGCGGCGGAGATGAACAGAATGGGCGCGTAGGGCATGAAGCTCAGGTCACGGCGCACGTCCTCCCGCATCCGATCCATAGTCTTGCCGTCCTTCTCGATCAGATCCCACTTGTTCACCACAATGATACTGGCCTTGCCCGCCTCGTGGGCAAGACCCGCCACCTTGGTGTCCTGCTCCGTCACGCCCTCCTGGGCGTCGATCATGATCAGGCACACGTCGCTGCGCTCAATGGCCATGGTGGCCCGCAGCACGCTGTATTTCTCGATGTTGTCGTCCACCTTGGACTTTTTCCGCATTCCGGCGGTGTCGATGAAGTTGTACTTGCCGTACTGGTTCTCAAAATAGCTGTCGATGGCGTCCCGGGTCGTGCCCGCCACGTTGCTGACGATGACGCGCTCCTCGCCCAGGATCTTGTTGGTCAGGCTGGACTTGCCCACGTTGGGCTTGCCGATAATGGCCACCTGCACCACGTCGTCCTCCACGTCCTGCCCATCGTCCGGCGGGAAATACTTCACGCACTCGTCCAGCAGGTCGCCTGTCCCGTGTCCGTGTACGGCGGACACTGCGATGGGGTCACCCAGTCCCAGGTTGTAGAACTCATAGAAATCCGGGTCTACCGTGCCCACAGAGTCCATCTTGTTTACCGCCAGCACAATGGGCTTGCGGCTGCGCTGCAGCATTCCCGCCACCTCCTGGTCGGAGGCGGTGAGGCCGGTCTTGATGTCCGTCACGAAAATAATCACGTCCGCGTTGTCAATGGCGATCTGGGCCTGCTCCCGCATGAACGCCAGGATCTGATTGTCGGTGTTGGGCTCGATGCCGCCGGTGTCCACCAGCCGGAACTTCCGCCCCACCCATTCGCTCTCGCCGTAAATACGATCACGCGTCACGCCCGGCGTGTCCTCCACGATGGACAGCCGCCGCCCGATGAGCTTATTGAACAGCATGGACTTGCCCACATTGGGCCGTCCCACAATGGCGATCAAAGGCAATGCCATAGTTTTACTCCTCCCTTTCCAGCATGGCGTCCAGCAGGTCGCCGCCGTCTATCCCCACGATCTGCACCGGGCAGCCCAGCTCCCCGCTGAGCCGCTCCACGGTGTAGTCATCCAAAAATACGTTTTCCCCATGCCGCAGCATATGCAGCGGCAGCAGTACCCGGCTCAGGTCCGGGACTTTTTGCAACTGAGCCGACAGGTCCTGTCCGGTCAGCAGTCCTGCAACGTCGATGGTGTGGCCGAAAAAGTCGTTCTCCACCGCGATGACCTGCCCCCGCAGGGCGGGAAAGTATGCCCGGGCCTGTTCCAGCAGATACGTCATGAACGGCGCAGCCGCCGTCCCCGTGGCGATGGTGAAGGGCGACGGCGCTTCCGTGTGGGCCTCCAAACGCATGGCGCTGAGGAAGTCCTGCTCCAGCGACCGCAGCATCCCCACGCCGTTCTCCAGCTGGCGATACCCCTCATAGTAGTCCTCCTGGGGCAGTTCCATACCCGCCCGCAGGAACAGCTCGTCTGCGCAGAAGAACCGCCGTGTGCCGAATCGGCGCAGGTTCTCCTGCCCGAACTCCTCGGCGATGGCGATGATGTCCCGCGCCCCGTCCTTGTCCACGGGCCGCAGCTTGGCCAGCCCCTTGCGGTACTTGGTGATGCCCACCGGCACGAGGGAGCAGCTGGAAAACTCCCACTCCGTCAGATCCCGCAGCGTCCGCCGCAGCTGGTCGCCGTCGTTCCACCCGGGACATACCACAATCTGCCCGTTCATCACGATGCCTGCTTTGCAGAACTTCTGTATCAGCTCCAGCGACCGCGCCGCCTGCTTGTTGCCTAGCATGGTGCAGTGCAGCTTCGGGTCGGTGGCGTGTACGGATACATTGATGGGGCTGATGTGCAGGTCAATGATCCGCTGGGCCTCCCGTTCCGTCAGATTCGTCAGCGTGGTGTAGTTTCCCAGCAGGAAGCTCAGCCTTGCATCGTCGTCCTTATAATACAGCGTGGAGCGCATCCCCGGCGGCATCTGATCCACAAAGCAGAAGATGCAGTGGTTGGAGCAGAACCGCATCTCGTCCATCAGGTACGTGTCGAAGTTCAGCCCCAGATCCTGCCCCTCCGCCTTGCGTATGGTCAGAGTCCGCACCTGTCCCGCCGCCGTTTTCACTTCCACGAGAGACAGGGCATCGTAGCCGTAAAACCGATAGTCCAGCACGTCCACGATGGTGTGCCCATTGATGGTCAGCAGCTGTTCGCCCACCTGTATGCCGGCCCGCTCCGCGGGGCTGTGCCGGTCGATGGCGGTGATGATGGTGCTCATACGTGTGTCCTCTTTCGTCAGGCGGCATACAACCGCATAATAACATCTCATTATACCGTTTTTTTCCGCCCGGCGCAAGCCTAAGTATACCCACCGCCATACCATTTGTAAAACGCTGCATTTCGATGCAACTCATGACAAAAACTGATGGACTGCGCAGAAAAAACAGGAGGGAAGCGACGCTTCCCTCCTGCAAAGGCACAACAGAACTTACTTGTCCGCCGCCACAGACTTGACGACCTTGACCTCGCGGCCGTTGTAATTGCCGCACTCCGGGCACATTCTGTGGGGGAGATGCAGCGCGCCGCACTTGGCGCACGCCACCAGCGTGGGAGCTGCCAGCTTCCATACGGAAGAACGTCTCTTATTGCGTCTTTGCTTGGATACTTTTCCCTTAGGGACTGCCATGTTGACACCTCCTTGGTCTTAACTGCCTGAGCAGCGATGTAATACTTTACTGCCCGTCCTGCTGCAATAGCTGGGCCAGCTTGGCCAGTCTGGGGTCTACGGCCCTTTTGCACCGGCAGCTCTCCCGGTTCAGGTTCGCGCCGCACCCGGCACACAGACCCTTGCAGTCCTCGGAGCAGAGGAATTTCGTGTCCATATCGAGGATGAACGCATCCCGCGCCAACTCCTCCAGATCCACCTCATCATCCTCCAGCACGATGATCTCGTCGCTGTCCTCCGATTGCCGCTCCTCCGCCAACACGCAGTCGTAGCAAACGGACTTTTCTGCGTCGTATTCCTCACCGCACCGGTCGCAGACACAGTGCATCGTGGTGGCCATCTGCATCCCGCAAAGCAGCAGCCCCGCCTTGTTCCGCAGCCGGCAGTCCACAACAACCGGGCGGGAAACGGGCTTCGAACCGCCGAAATCCAGGTCGGAAAGGTCCATTTCGAACCGCACTTCCTCCTGTGCTTCAGGGGTATGCAGCAGCTTGTTCACGTTCAAACGCATAGTACACCTCGCAATGACACGAGTAGTATTATAGCTGACACCCCACCCCTTGTCAAACATTTTCTCACAAATATTTTGACTTTTTTGGAAAACACAGTAGAATAGATAGGAGAAATCGGAAAGGAGGGCGTTTTTCGTGAGGGAAATGACCATCGGGAAGAACGACGCCGGCCAACGGCTGGACCGTTTCCTCTCCAAAGCCCTGCCCCTGCTGCCCCCGGCACTGGCACAGAAATACATCCGCATCAAGCGCGTCAAGGTCAACGGCGGCCGCGCCCAGCGCGACCAGCGGCTGCGGGAGGGCGACGTACTGCAATTATACATCAACGACGAGTTCTTCGACAAGCCCTCCGAGGAGAATATGTTTCTCACCCTGTTCAAGCCCCGGCTCACCGTGGTGTACGAGGATGAGCATATTCTTCTGGCGGACAAGCCCCAGGGCCTTGTGGTCCATGCCGACGAGACGGAGAAGGTCAACACCCTCATCAACCACATCCAGGCGTACCTCTACCAGAAGCGCGAGTGGAATCCCAGGTGGGAGAACGCCTTCACCCCGGCGCTGTGCAACCGCATCGACCGCAACACCGGCGGCATCGTCATCGCCGCCAAGGACGCGGAGACCCTGCGCATCCTCAACGAGAAGATCCGCAGCCGGGAGCTGGACAAGCGCTACCTCTGCGTCACCGTGGGCCATCCCAAGCAGCCGGAGGGCCGGGTGGAGTGCTTTTTGCTGAAGGACGAGCAGAAAAAGCAGGTGTCCGTGTACCACCGCCCCGTCCCCGGCGGCAAGACCGCCGTCACCGACTACCGGGTGCTGGACACCCGGGGCGAGCTGAGCCTTCTGGAGATCGGCCTGGAGACGGGCCGCACCCATCAGATACGCGCCACCATGGCCGACCTGGGCTGCCCCCTGCTGGGTGACGGCAAGTACGGCCGGGGAGATGTGAACCGCCGTTACGGTGAGACCCGACAGGCGCTGTACGCCTACCAGCTCACGTTTGACCTGCCCACGGATGCCGGCATCCTGAACTACCTCCGTGGCCGCACCTTCACCGTGGAGGACGTCCCGTTCCGGGAGAAATACTTCGGCGCAGGGAAAGAATAATTTTTTTCACAAAAAACCTCGAAATCCATTGACTTTTGCGGCGCATTTATATATAGTGTAGCTGCCTAATTTCACCAGAGAAGCGGCGCAGGAACAGATGCGCCGCTTTTTCTCATGATGCGGGCGCTATTTCACTGTGAATGGAGGAGGATAAATGTCCAAAGAGTTGATTCGCCTGCGGGATCTCTGCATGGCGTTTGACGACGAGCTGGTTCTCGATAACATCAATCTTTACATCAACGATTCTGAATTCCTCACACTGCTTGGCCCCAGCGGCTGTGGCAAGACCACGACGCTGCGGATCATCGGCGGGTTTACTACGCCCACTTCCGGTGATGTTACCTTTGACGGTGTGAGGATTAATGACGTTCCGCCCCATAAGCGGCAGATCAACACGGTGTTCCAGAAGTATGCGCTGTTCCCGCACCTGGACGTGTTTGAAAACATTGCCTTCGGCCTGCGTATCGCGAAGGTGCCGGAGGACGAGATCCGCCAGCGCGTCACCGAAATGCTGGAGGTGGTCAGCCTGAAGGGCTTTGACCGCCGCCGTATCGACCAGCTTTCCGGCGGCCAGCAGCAGCGGGTGGCTATCGCCCGCGCTCTGGTGAACCGCCCGAAGGTACTGCTTCTGGACGAACCGCTGGGTGCGCTGGATCTGCGATTGCGCAAGGATATGCAGAACGAGCTGAAGCGTATCCAGCAGCAGATGGGCATAACGTTTATATATGTCACACACGACCAGGAGGAGGCCCTTACCATGTCCGACACCGTGGTGGTGATGGACAAGGGCCGCATCCAGCAGATCGGCACGCCGGAGGATATTTACAACGAACCGAAGAACGCCTTTGTGGCGGACTTCATCGGCGAGAGCAACATCCTCAACGGCGTCATGGTCCGGGATAAGGTCGTGAAAATGTACGGCAAGGAGTTCCCCTGCGTAGACGTGGGCTTCGCCGAAAACGAGCCGGTGGATGTGGTCATCCGCCCCGAGGACATCGACATCGTTCCCGTGGAGCAGGGCCAGCTCGTCGGCACCGTCACCAACGTGACGTTCAAGGGGATGCAGTACGACATCATCGTGGATTTCCGGGGCTTCAAGTGGCTCATCCAGACCACCGATCACTCTCCGGTGGGCGCGCGCATCGGCGTGAAGATCGACCCCGACGGCTTCCATATTATGAAGAAGAGCGAATACTCCGGAATGTTCGGCGACTACTCCTCCTATTCTGAGGAGTACGAGGAATTGGCGGACGCCAGCGTGGAGCTGGAAGAGGAGGAGAGCGAGGATGAAGAATAAGCTCTCCCGTTTCGCTGTGCCGTATGTGGTGTGGATGGCCATTTTTGTGGTCGCCCCCATCGTCATCATGGTCATCTACGCCTTCTCCGGCTCGGAGGGCGGCTTTACGCTGGACAACTTCGTCCAGATGGGCGGCTACGCCTCTGTGTTTGGCCGCTCCTTCAAGCTGGCGCTGATCGCCACGGCCATCTGCCTGCTGGTGGGCTATCCCGTGTCCTATCTCCTCAGCCGGGAGGGGGAGCGCTTCCGCCGCACCGCCATGGTGCTGATCATGCTCCCCATGTGGATGAACTTCCTCCTGCGGACCTACTCCTGGATGACCATTCTGGAGAACAACGGCCTTTTGAACCAGCTGTTCCAGCACCTGGGCATCATTGCCCTCTACAACCGCATCACCGGCAGCAATCTGGAGTATTTCACCATGATCGACACCCAGGGCGCGGTGGTGCTGGGTATGGTATATAACTACCTGCCCTTTATGATCCTGCCCATCTACTCCGTCATCATCAAGCTGGACCACTCTTTGCTGGAGGCCGCCCGGGATCTGGGCGCCAACAGTGTTACTGTGTTCCGCAAGGTGGTGCTGCCCCTGAGCCTGCCCGGCGTGCTGTCTGGCATCACGATGGTGTTCGTGCCCTCCGTATCCACGTTTGCCATCAGCCGTATGCTGGGCGGCGGCACGGAGCTGCTGCTGGGCGACCTGATCGAGCGCCAGTTCCTGGGCGGCGCGTATAACCCCCAGCTGGGCGCGGCCATATCCCTTATGATGATGCTGGTGGTCGTGGCCTGTATGCTGGTCATGAACCGCTTCGGCGAGGGTGAAGAACAGGCGGTGATGCTATGAGACAGAGAAAAGGCAACTCCGTCGGCGACCGCATTCTGATGATTTTGGTGGGGCTGTTCCTCTATGCGCCTATCATCATTCTCATCGTATTCTCCTTCAACGCCGGCAACAGCTCCAGCGTCTGGAAGGGCTTCTCCCTCCATTGGTACGCCGAGCTGCTGCAGAATCGGCTCATCATGCACAGCGTCTACACCACGCTGCTGGTGTCCCTGCTGGCCACACTCATCGCCACCGTGGCCGGCACGTTTGCCGCCATCGGCTTTTATGCCATGCGCCGCAAGCCCCGCGAGACGCTGATGGCCGTCAACAACATTCCCATGATGAACGCGGACATCGTCACCGGCGTCAGCCTGTGCCTGCTGTTCGTGGTGTTCTTCAACGGCTGGGGCGCGTTTGCCGGATGGGTCAACAGCTGGCAGTCCGCCGTCGTCCTGCCGGAACGGCTGACCATGGGCTTCGGCACGCTGCTCATCGCCCACGTCTGCTTCAACATCCCCTATGTCCTGCTGTCCGTCGGCCCGAAGCTGCGGCAGATGGACCGCAACCTTATCGACGCGGCGCAGGACCTGGGCTGCACCTGGATGCAGGCGTTCTGGAAGGTCATGATCCCGGAGATCAAGCCGGGCATCGTCTCCGGCGCACTGACGGCCTTCACCATGTCCATCGACGATTTCATCATCAGCTACTTCACGGCGGGCACGTCCTCCTCTACGCTGGCCATGACCATCTATGGCATGACGAAAAAGCGCGTCAGCCCGGAGATCAACGCCGTGTCCACGCTGCTGTTCGTCACCGTGATCCTGCTTCTGGCTGTCATCAACCTCCGGGAGAACCATGCCGAGCACCACCGTGCCGCCCACCGCGAGACATCCGCTCCCGCCCCGGCCCCAAAGAAACACCCGGGTTTGGGCAAGAAGCTGGCTGCCGGAGGCCTGGCCTGCGTCCTGCTGGCCACGCTGATCGTCACCGGTACGGCGGCACGCAGCGAGCGGGTGGTGAATGTCTGTTCGTGGGGCGAGTATATCGACGAGTCCCTCATCACGGAGTTTGAGGAGCAGACCGGCATCCGCGTCAACTACCAGACGGCGGAGAGCAACGAGGCGCTGTACTCCCTTATCAAGATGGGCGGCGCGGACTTCGATGTCATCGTTCCCTCCGACTACATGATCGCCCGGCTGATCCAGGAGGATATGTTGGCGGAGCTGAACTACGACCACATCCCCAACTTCCAGAAGATCGACCCGCAGTTCACCCATCTGAGCTACGACCCGGAGAACAAATACACCGTTCCCTACACCTGGGGCAGCGTAGGCATCATCTACAACACCGCCATGGTGTCTGAGCCTATCACCAGCTGGAGTGCCATGTTCGACGAGCAGTACGCCGGACAGGTGCTGATGATCAACAATTCCCGTGATGCCCTCATGGCCGCCCTGTGCTGCCTGGGCTACGACATCAACACCACCGATGAA
>USGS01000022.1 GCA_900554275.1 uncultured Eubacteriales bacterium | reverse complement strand
CTTGATGGCAGCCTCGGTCAGGGCCTTGGTGGTCTCCTGGAAGGAGGCTGCGGACAGGAAGGAATCTGTGGCCAAAGAGGCCTTGGTGATACCCATCAACAGCTGGGTATAGGTGGCCTCCTGCAGAGGCTCGCCGTCCTCACGGACCTCACCGTTAGCGATGCGGGCGCGGACCGCCGCGTTGGCGTCCTCTACCTCCATCACATCGGCCATCGCGCCGGAGAGCAGACCCTCGGCGTCGTTGGCGTCCTCCACGCGGACCTTGCGCATCATCTGACGGACAATGACCTCGATGTGCTTATCGTTGATGTCCACGCCCTGCTGACGGTACACCTTCAAAACCTCCTGGATCAGGTAGTTATGCACCGCGGAAGCGCCGCGGATACGCAGCACGTCGTGGGGGTTCAGCGCGCCGTCCTGGAGCTGGCGGCCCTTCTCGATGACCTCGCCGTCCTGGACCAGCAGGCCGGTGTGCGGCATGGCGTAGGTGCGGGTATCGCCATCGTCGGCGGTGATGATGATGTTCAGCAGGCTGCCCTTGGTGGCCTCCTCGAAGCGGACCTTGCCGCCGATCTCGGCGATGGTGGCCATCTTCTTGGGCTTGCGGGCCTCGAACAGCTCCTCCACGCGGGGAAGACCCTGGGTGATGTCGCCGCCGGCCACGCCGCCGGTGTGGAAGGTTCGCATGGTCAGCTGCGTACCGGGCTCGCCGATGGACTGCGCCGCGATAATGCCGACAGCCTCGCCAGGCCCGACGGGCTTGGAGGTGGCCAGGTTCATACCGTAGCACTTGGCGCACACGCCGGAATGGGCGCGGCAGGTGAGCACGGTGCGGATCTCCACGGAATGAATATCGAATTTCTCCAGCAGGTCGGCGTCGGAGGCCTCCATCATGTGATCCTTGGAGATCAGCACCTCGCCGGTTTGGGGATTCAGCACGTCTTTGGCGGGGAAGCGGCCGCGGACACGCTCGGAGAACTTCTCAATGATCTGACCGCCCTCGCTGATCTCGGACACCACAATGCCCTTGTCCGCGCCGCAGTCTGCCTCGCGGATGATGACGTCCTGGCATACGTCCACCATGCGGCGGGTCAGATACCCGGAGTCGGCGGTACGCAGCGCCGTATCGGCCAGGCCCTTACGAGCGCCTCGGCTGGAGGTGAAGTACTCCAGCACGCTCAGGCCCTCGCGGAAGTTGGCCTTGATGGGGATCTCGATGGTCTTACCGGCGGTGTTGGCCATCAGGCCGCGCATACCGGTCAGCTGACGGATCTGCTTCATAGAACCACGGGCGCCGGAGTCCGCCATCATGAAGATGGGGTTGTACTTGTTCATATTGGCGGTCAGGGCGTCGGTCACGTCGGCGGTAGTCTTTTCCCATTCGCGGACCACCAGCTTGTAACGCTCCTCGTCGGTGATGAAGCCCATGTTGTACTGGTCCTCAATGTCCACCACGCGCTGCTCCGTCTCGGCGATGAGCTCGTACTTGGCCTTGGGCACCGTCATATCCGCGATGGAGATGGTGATCGAGCCGCGGGTGGAGTACTTGTAGCCGGTGGACTTGATGTTGTCCAGCACCTCGGCGGCCACGGTGAAGCCGTGCTGCTTGATGGTGCGATCCACGATCTTGCCCAGCAGCTTCTTGCCGCAGGTCTCGGTGATCTCGTACTCGAAGAACTTGTCGGTGGGATTGCCGTTGTCGTCATACCGCTTCACGAAGCCCAGATCCTGAGGGATGTTGCGGTTGAAGATGATGCGGCCGGCGGTGGCGCGCACCACGCGCTGCACCTTCTCGCCGCCCAGTTCTCTGGTGACGCGCACCCAAACGGGCTGGTGGATGCCGATGACGTGCTCGTTGTAGGCCATGAGAGCCTCGTCCTCATCACGGTAGATGTGCAGGTGAACGTTGGCCTTCTCCTCGTCGGTGAGCTCGTCATAGGTCTTGCCGGCCAAGGCGAAGTCCACATCGTCCGGCCAGAACTCGTCGTTGGTCATCTGGCTGACGCCGTTCTCAAAGCGCTCAAAGGTCAGGTAGTAAGATCCCAGCACCATATCCTGGGTAGGCACGGTGACAGGGCCGCCGTCCTGGGGACGCAGCAGATTGTTGGCCGACAGCATCAGCAGACGGGCCTCGGCCTGGGCCTCGGCGGACAAGGGGACGTGAATGGCCATCTGATCGCCGTCGAAGTCGGCGTTGAAGGCCGTGCAGTTCAGGGGGTGCAGCTTCAGGGCGCGGCCGTCCACCAGCACCGGCTCAAAGGCCTGGATGCCCAGACGGTGCAGCGTAGGCGCACGGTTCAGCATGACAGGATGGTCCTTGATGATCTCATCCAGCGCGTCCCACACCTCGGTGCGGCCCTTGTCCACCATCTTCTTGGCGGACTTGATGTTGTTGGCGCTGCCGTCCTCCACCAGCTTCTTCATGATAAACGGGCGGAACAGCTCCACGGCCATCTCCTTGGGTACGCCGCATTGATAGATCTTCAGCTCAGGGCCGACCACGATAACGCTTCGGCCGGAGTAGTCCACGCGCTTGCCCAGCAGGTTCTGACGGAAGCGGCCCTGCTTGCCCTTGAGCATATCGCTGAGGGACTTGAGGGCGCGGTTGTTTGCGCCGGTGACGGGGCGGCCGCGGCGGCCGTTGTCGATAAGGGCGTCCACCGCCTCCTGGAGCATACGCTTCTCGTTGCGGACGATGATGTCCGGGGCGTTGAGCTCCATCAGCCGCTTCAGACGGTTGTTGCGGTTGATGACGCGGCGGTACAGGTCGTTCAGGTCGGACGTGGCGAACCGGCCGCCGTCCAGCTGCACCATAGGCCGGATCTCCGGCGGGATCACTGGCAGCACGTCGATGACCATCCACTCGGGCTTGTTGCCGCTGAGGCGGAAGGCGTCCACCACCTCCAGCCGCTTCACCACCCGGGCCTTCTTCTGCCCGGAGGTGGTCTTCAGCTCGGCGTGGAGCTGTGTGGACAGCTCCTCCAGGTCGATCTGAGCCAGCAGCTCCTTCACGGCCTCCGCACCCATGCCGGCGCGGAAATCGTCCTCGTACTTCTCCCGCATATCGCGGTATTCCTTCTCGGACAGGATCTGGTTTTTGGTCAGGGGCGTCTCGCCGGGATCGGTGACGATATACGCGGCGAAGTACAGCACCTTCTCCAGGATGCGGGGGCTGATGTCCAGCAGCAGACCCATGCGGGAGGGGATGCCCTTGAAGTACCAGATGTGGCTGACGGGGGTAGCCAGCTCGATGTGGCCCATGCGCTCGCGGCGCACCTTGGCACGGGTGACCTCCACGCCGCAGCGGTCGCAGACCTTGCCCTTGTAGCGGATCTTCTTATATTTACCGCAGTGGCACTCCCAGTCCTTCGTCGGCCCGAAAATGCGCTCGCAGAACAGGCCGTCCCGTTCCGGCTTCAGCGTGCGGTAGTTGATGGTCTCCGGCTTTTTTACCTCGCCGTAGGACCACTCGCGGATCATCTCCGGAGAAGCGATGCCGATCTTGATGGCGTCAAACGTTGCGTAACTCATGCTTTTGCTCCTCCTTTTCCTTAAAACTCATCGTCCGCGTCGTCGTCATAGGAAGCGTCCACTTCCTCATCGGCAACGTAGTCGAAGCCCGCATCGGCCAGCTCATCCTCATCGGCGTAGCGGTTCTGTCTTTCGTTGTCCGCATCCATGCGGGCCAGGTTGAAGGTATCGAGGGCGTCCTCGTCCTCCTTCAGCTCGATCTGATTGCCGTCGGCGTCCAGCACCTGAATGTCCAGGCACAGGGACTGCAGCTCCTTCACCAGCACCTTGAAGGACTCCGGCACGCCGGGAGTAGGCACATTGTGGCCCTTGACGATGGACTCGTAGGTGCGGACACGGCCCGTCACGTCGTCGGACTTGACGGTCAGGATCTCCTGCAGCGTGTAGCTGGCGCCGTAGGCCTCCAGCGCCCACACCTCCATCTCGCCGAAGCGCTGGCCGCCGAACTGCGCCTTGCCGCCCAACGGCTGCTGGGTGACCAGGGAGTACGGGCCGGTGGAGCGGGCGTGGATCTTGTCGTCCACCAGGTGGTGCAGCTTCAGGAAGTAGACGTAGCCCACCGTAACCTTATTGTCGAAGCGCTCGCCGGTACGGCCGTCATACAGCCAGCTCTTGCCCTCCGGGTCAAGGCCGGCCAACTCCAGCGCCTCGGTAATATCCTTGTCGGTCGCGCCGTCGAAGATAGGGGTGGCCACCTTCCAGCCCAGGGTCTTGGCCGCGTAGCCAAGATGGACCTCCAGAACCTGACCGATATTCATACGGGAGGGAACGCCCAGCGGGTTCAGCACGATGTCCAGCGGCGTACCGTCGGGCAGGAACGGCATATCCTCCTGGGGCAGCACCCGGGACACAACGCCCTTGTTGCCATGACGGCCTGCCATCTTGTCGCCCACCTGGATCTTGCGGCGCTGGGCGATATAGACGCGAACCACTTCGTTCACGCCCGGCCCGAGCTCATCGCCGTTCTCGCGGGTGAACACCTTGGCGTCCACCACGATGCCGCTCTCGCCGTGGGGCACTTTCAGGGAGGTGTCGCGGACCTCGCGGGCCTTCTCGCCGAAGATAGCCCGCAACAGCCGCTCCTCGGCGGTCAGGTCGGTCTCACCCTTGGGCGTGACCTTACCCACCAGGATGTCGCCGGCGTGAACCTCCGCGCCGATGCGGATGATACCCCGCTCGTCCAGATCCTTCAGAGCCTCCTCGCCCACGTTGGAGATGTCGCGGGTGATCTCCTCAGGCCCGAGCTTGGTGTCGCGGGCGTCGATCTCGTATTCCTCGATATGGATGGAGGTATACACGTCCTCCTTCACCAGCCGCTCATTCAGCAGCACAGCATCCTCGTAGTTGTAGCCCTCCCAGGTCATAAAGCCCACCAGGATATTGCGGCCCAGGGCGATCTCGCCCTGATCGGTGGCAGGGCCGTCGGCCAGCACAGTGGGATCGTCGCCGCCGTGGACGCGCTCGCCCACAGAGACGATCGGCTTCTGATTGATGCACGTGCCGTGGTTGGAGCGCAGGAACTTGATGAGCTTATAGTCCTTCGTCTCGCCGCTGTCGTACTTGACGGAGACGTTGGTGGCATCCACCTTGGTGACCACGCCGTCGCCCTCGGCCAATACAGCCACTTCGGAGTCCAGGCAGATCTTGTGCTCCATTCCCGTACCCACGATGGGCGCTTCCGGCTTCAGCAGAGGCACGGCCTGACGCTGCATATTCGCGCCCATCAGGGCACGGTTGGCGTCGTCGTTGGGCAGGAAGGGGATCATCGCCGTAGCGATGGACACCATCATGCGGGGCGACACGTCGATATAGTCCACGCCGCTGCGGGGCACTTCCACGATCTCGTCCCGGTGACGGCAGGTAATACGCTCGTTGGTCAGGCAGCCGTTCTCGTCCACTGGCTCGGCGGCCTGTCCCACCACGAACTGATCCTCCACATCGGCGGTCATATAGGTGATGTCGTTGGACACCTTGCCCGTCTCGTGATCCACAGCGCGGAACGGCGCTTCGATAAACCCGTACTCGTTGATGCGGGCGTAGGTAGCCAAATAGGAGATCAGGCCGATGTTCGGGCCTTCAGGCGTCTCGATGGGGCACATACGGCCATAGTGGCTGTAATGCACGTCTCGAACCTCCATGTTGGCGCGCTCACGGCTCAGACCGCCAGGGCCCAGCGCGGACAGACGGCGCTTGTGGGTCAGCTCCGCCAGGGGGTTCGTCTGATCCATGAACTGGCTCAGGGGACTGGAGCCGAAGAACTCCTTGATGGCAGCGGTAACGGGCCGGATGTTGATCAGGCTCTGAGGCGTCACCACGTCCAGATCCTGGATGGTCATGCGCTCACGGATAACGCGCTCCATACGGCTGAAGCCGATGCGGAACTGGTTCTGCAGCAGCTCTCCCACGCAGCGCAGGCGGCGGTTGCCCAAATGGTCGATGTCATCCTTGGTCACCAGGCCGTGAGCCAGGGCGTTCATATAGTTGATGGACGCGAAAATATCGTCCACGATGATATGCTTGGGCACAAGGTCGTCGGCGTGGAGTCTGCACTGGGCGATCAGCTCCTCGCCGCTGTACTGGCTCAGCAGCTCCTGCAGCACGTCGTAGCGCACGCGCTCCTTTATGCCGCACTTCTCCTTGGGATCAAAGTCCACATAGTGGGCCATGTCGCACATCTTGTTGGTGAACACCCGAAGTGTTTCGCCGGAGTCCAGCGTCAGCGTGATCTCGTACACGCCCACCTTATCCAGCAGTGTGCAGTCGTCGGCGGTGAGCACATGGCCGTCCTCAAACAGGATCTCGCCGGTGGCGGGGTCGGCCACGGGCATGGCCAGCTTCTGCCCCTTGGCCCGAGCCCAGAACGTTAGCTTCTTGTTGAATTTATACCGTCCCACGGTGCTCAGGTCGTAGCGGCGCGGGTCGAAGAACAGGTTCTGCAGCAGCGTCTCTGCGGAATCCACCGTGGGGGGCTCGCCGGGACGGAGCTTGCGGTAGATCTCCAGCAGGGCCTCCTCATAGGTCTTGCAGGAGTCCTTCTCCAGCGTGGCGACGATACGGCGGTCATCGCCAAAGCGCTCCAAAATCTCCTGGTCGGTCTTCAGACCCAAAGCGCGGATTAGGCAGGTGATGGGCAGCTTGCGGTTCTTGTCGATACGGACCCAAAACACCTCGCTGGTGTCCGTCTCGTACTCCAGCCACGCGCCGCGGTAAGGGATGACGGTGCTGGTCAGCAGGGGCAGATCGGTCTTCAGGTCGATCTCCTTGCCGTAGTAGATGCCGGGGGAGCGGACGATCTGGCTGACCACCACGCGCTCCGCGCCGTTGATGACGAACGTGCCGCCGTGGGTCATCAGGGGGAAATCGCCCATGAAGATCTCCTGCTCCTTGATCTCGTCCGTCTCCTTGTTGTGCAGACGCACCCGCACCTTCATGGGGGCGGCATACGTGGCGTCACGGGCCTTGCACTCCTCCACGTCGTACTTGGGCTTCTCGTCCATGCTGTAATCGATGAAGCTCAGCTCCAGATTGCCGGCATAGTCGGCGATGGAGGCCACGTCCGCAAACACCTCCCGCAGGCCGGTGTCCAAGAACCACTGGTAGGACTTCTTTTGGATCTCCAGCAGGTTGGGCATCGCCATTACTTCCTCGTGGCGGGCAAAGTTCTTGCGCAGGGTCTTGCCGTAATACTTGTCTTTCGCCATCTCAACACTCACGCCTTTCTGTTTGTTCTCACCGGGGTCGATCCGCAGCGATACACGCGGGTTTGTTGTCTGTTTTGCGCCGTCTACCCTTGTGTTTTCGCTGTGGGAATGGTATACTATGGTCAAATGGTACAAGGGGAGATGTCCCCACCACCCCAATATAAGCGCCTTATTATACCAAAAGTTAACCGTCCTGTCAAGGGCGGCTTTGTTGTTTTTTGCGCAAAAAAGGAGGCCGTGCGGCCTCCTTTTCGCCTTTATTCCTCTGTCACGGCGTACAGCGTAACCGGCACGTCGAATATCTCTCCGCCCCGCTGGACCGTCAGCACCATATCCTCGCTCACGATATGGCGGCTGCGCAGCTCCAGCAGCTCCCACGTCTCATGCACCTCCACGCCGTCCGCCGCCAAAATCACATCTCCCGGCAGCAGTCCGGCCTCTTCCGCTCCGTAGTCCTCCGTCACGTCGTAGATCACCATCTGGTACGTGTCGTCCGCCTGCAGCTCCTGCCCTACATAGATCCCCAGGGACGGGATACCGTGGAACGCACCGGTGGCCATGATGTCATTGACAACAGCCACCATCCGCCGGGCGGGCACGGCAAAGCCCAGGCCCTCCACCGTGGCGGTGGCGGTCTTGTTGCCGCTCATCTTCAGGGTGTTGATGCCAATAACCTGTCCACGGTCATTGATGAGCGGGCCGCCGGAATTGCCGTTGTTCAGCGCCGCCGTGGTCTGGAGCATGGTCATCACCCGGCCCTCCAGCGTCACCCGCCGGTCAATAGCGGAAATCAGGCCGCTGGTCAGCGTACCCCGCAGTTCCACGCCCAGCGGGTTGCCGATGGCGTACACCGCGTCGCCGACCACGCACTCGTCGCTGTCACCCAGCTGTGCGGTAGGCAGGCCGGTGACGTCCACCAGCTTCAGCAGCGCCAGATCCTCGCCGCTGTCGAAGCCCACCAGCTCCGCGTCCAGCACGTCGCCGGTATCCAGTGCCACCCAGGCGGACGACCCGCCGGCGATGACGTGGGCATTGGTGACCACATAGCCGTCCTCCGTCAGAATCACACCCGTGCCGATGCTGGCCTTTTCCTCGTCCAGCGCCACGGCCACCATCACCACCGCCGGGTTGACGGAGGCATAGACCTCCTGCGCGGTCAGCGCATCCCCCTCCTGCGGGGTGCAGCTGAACCGCAGGGCGGGGTCGCCCTGCACCCGGTCGATGGTGGGGATCTCGTTGCCGAAAATGTCCACGATGCTGCTGGCGTCGTGGCCATCGTCCGCGTAGCCGCCGTCCTCCATCGGTCTGGAGGTCAGTGCCGCCACGACCACTGCTATGATCAGCACCATCGCGATGATCAGGAATATCCACAGTCCTCTGCGGCTGTGCTTCTGCGGCATTTGGGACGCCTGAGAGATACGGGGCATGGCGGCTGCCGGCAGCGGCTGGGAATACACATAGCAGTCCGTCACCTCCCGACTGTCATCCCGGATATACTGCCCCACTACCTCCTGGGGCTCATTGGCAGGCGTCTTGTTCTCGTCTTGCATAGTCTGTCCTCTCGTCTGCGTCACCGGGCCATCTGCATGGTGAAGGTAAAGGCCGTGACGCCGTTTTCACTGGTAACGGTGATCTTCTCATGGTGCTGGGCCAGGATAGTTTTGACCACATACAGGCCCAGCCCGTAGCCGTCCTTGTCCTCGCTGCGGGACTTGTCGGATTTGTGGAATCGCTCAAACAGCAGCGGTATCTCCTCGGCGGGGATGGTATGGCCCACATTGCGCACGGTAACATAGGCCTTGTCACCGTTCACCGTCAGTCCCAGATACAGCTGGGAGGATGGCGCGGCGAACTTAGCCGCGTTCTCCAGCAGGTTATACATCACCTGGGTGATGAGATCCCGGTCGCCCTGGACCATCACGGAGTCCTCCGGGATCTCCGCATCCACATCCAGCCCCCGGTCCATGATCTTCTGCTCCATGGACAGCAGGGCGATGCGGGCGGACTCGCACAGGTCGAACTCCTCCTTTTTCATCTCCTGGCTCTGGATACGGGAAATGTCCAGCATCCGCCGCACCAGGCGGCTCAGTCTCCGGCTCTCGTCGGAGATGATCTGCAGATACTGCCGCTCCTTCTCCGGCGGGATCGTCCCGTCCAAAATGCCGTCGGTATATCCGGCGATGGTGGTCATGGGCGTTTTCAGCTCGTGGGACACGTTGGCGATGAAGTCCCGGCGCTGGCGCTCCGTCTCCTGCAGGGAGTCTGCCATGGCGTTAAACGCCGCCGCCAGCTCGCCGATCTCGCCGCCGGCATCCTCCGTCTCCTGCATCCGCACATCGAAGTTGCCGTCGGCATAGGCTCGGGTGGCCTTCACCATCTCCGTGATGGGCTGTATCTGCCGCATAGAGGTGACAAAGCTGGCCACAAAGGAGATGACCAAAATGATGGCACTGGTCATGAAGAACAGTGCGATGAACGAACGCCACATCTCCATGAAGTTGGCGCTGTTCATCACCGCCAGCACCACGCCCAGCAGCGCCATCGTCAGCAGCACCATGCCCGCAGTCACGACAAACTGCCGCCAGTACAGGCTGTCCGTGGTGCGGCGGAATTTTTCCCGCATGCCGCTCATTTGACCTCGAATTTATAGCCCACGCCCCACACGGTCTTCAGCTCCCACTGGTCGGATACGTTCTCGATCTTCTCACGCAGGCGCTTGATGTGTACGTCCACCGTGCGGCTGTCACCGAAGTAGTCGAAGCCCCATACCTCGTCCAGCAGCTGGTTGCGGGTATAGACCCGGTTGGGCGTGGCCGCCAGGTGGTACAGCAGTTCCAGCTCTTTCGGGGGCGTGTCCACCTTCTTGCCGTCCACCAGCAGCTCATAGCTGTCCAGATTGATCTCCAGCTTGTCGAACACCAGCTTTTTCTTGGTGTCGTCGGGGATCTCGCTGCGGCGCAGCACCGCGTTGATGCGGGCCATCAGCTCCTTCATCTCGAAGGGCTTGACCAGATAGTCGTCGGCGCCCATCTCCAGCCCGGTGATGCGGTCGCCCACGTCGCTCTTGGCCGTCAGCATGATAATGGGGGTCTTGCTCTTCTCCCGGATGTGGGCGCACACGGCCCAGCCGTCCATCACGGGCAGCATGATGTCCAGCAGCACCATGTCCGGCGCCTGCTTGTCGTATTCCTCCACCGCCTTGCCTCCGTCGTAGGCGCTGCGTACCTCGAACCCCTCCTTCTCCAGATACATGCGGATGAGATCGGATATGTTGCGGTCGTCCTCTACCACCAAAATGTTGCGTGCCATAGGAAGCTCCTCCCGGTTGGTATAGTTATGTCTTTCCTGTTGTGATTGATATTACACCGTTTGCCCCCCGGTTTTCCTGAACAAACTGTAAAATATCGCACATAACTGAGTTATGATACCACATTCCCCGCCGTTTGTCACGCATTTCCGCCGTATGGCCCGATGGTCACACCGGCGTAGTACCACTCCAGTATCTCGCGCCACGTTTTTCCCTTCTTGGCCAGCTGGTTCGCGCCGTACTGGCTCATGCCCACGCCGTGGCCGTAGCCGGTGACGCGGAACGTCAGGCGCTCCCCATCCGCCTCCGCCGTAAAGCAGGCGGACCGCAGGCCAAAGGCCAAGCGCACCTCCGTGCCCTTCCACGTCTCGCCGCCCAGCTCCAGCGTCTCCACCCGGCCCGAGCTGTTCTCCGTGATCGTACCCAACCAGTCCTCCGGCGTCCCGTTCAGCTTCAGCGCCGGCCGCGCCGCCAGCAGCTTCGCTTTTGCCTCCTCCGCCGTGAATGCCACCACACTGTAATAGTTGGGCACGCTATCCTCATTCTCCGGACTGTCCACGCTTTTCAGATACGGCAGCTCACCGCTCCACACATCCTCCGCGGCGGCGGTCTTCCCCGCCGATGAGGAGTGGAACACCGCCAGGATGGGCTGTCCGCCGTACAGCACCGCCTGCCCGTCCGTCTCCGCCACCGCCTGCTCAATGCGCGCCTCCCACGGATCGTAGTCCCCGCCCCACTTCTCCCGGGCCGCCTGCTCCGACAGGAACGCGCTGCAGCAGGTGTGGTCGGTACATACATCCGCCTCCGGGTGCTTCTCCTTCCGTCCCGCCGCCAGCTGGTAGTACACATACGTCCGCTCCGCCGCCGCCTGGGCCTTCAGCGCCTCCATCTCAAAGCTGGCGGGCATCTCGCCCCGCACCACGCCCTGCAAATACTTCTCCAGCGTCATGTCCTTCACAGTGCCGTCCTCCAGCACCCGCAGCGTCACCCCAGCGTCACCCGCCGTCTGCTCCGTTTTCGTCTCCTCCGGCACCGCGCCGTCCCCGGCGGCCAAATACGCGCTGCCG
This sequence comes from uncultured Eubacteriales bacterium, assembly GCA_900554275.1. Classification (GTDB taxonomy): domain Bacteria; phylum Bacillota; class Clostridia; order Oscillospirales; family Oscillospiraceae; genus Vescimonas. The sequence continues at coordinate 11,787 of USGS01000022.1, read as the reverse complement.
AACAGCAGCACCGTCAGTGCCAGCCCCGCCAATACCTCTCTGCGCATACGCACTCCCTCCTTTGTTCTGCACCAGCCTATGCGCCGCTTGTCCCAAACATACATACTTCCGCCCGTTTCCGGCCATACTATCGGAAAACTACGCAGGGAGGTACGACACGTGGCACAGGAGGATTTTCAGTCCCGCACCGCATCGCTGGATCAGGAGCTGGGCGTGGGCAAATGCTTCGACATGACGGCCCGCAACCTGCTCATCGCAGGCCGCCGCGCCCGGCTGTGGGTAGTGAACGGCTACGCCCAGGAGACTATTCTGGAGCGCATCATCGCCGCGTGGCAGTCGCTGCCCTCTCTCCGGGATGTCGCCGGCCCGGAGGACTTCTGCGCCCGCTACGTCTCCGCCAGTGACGCTGCGGTGGAGAACGTCCGTGAAAAGGCCGTCATGGGTGTGTTCGCCGGCAAGACGCTGCTGGTGGTGGACGGCTGGCCCGGCGGCATATTGATGGACGTGAAGCAGTTCCCCACCCGCTCCATCGAAGAGCCGGACACCAGCCGCGTCCTCCGGGGCAGTCACGACGGCTTTGTGGAAAATCTGATGCAAAACGCCGCCCTGCTCCGCCGCCGCGTCCGGGACAGCCGCCTGCGGCTGGAGCGCGTCCAGCTGAAGGAGCGCTCCGGCACGGACGTGGTGCTGTGCTATATGGACGGTGAAGCCGACCCTTCCCTGCTGGATGAGCTGCGCAAAAAGCTGGCCGCCGTAGACGTGGGCAGCATCTCCATGAGCCAGGAGTCTCTCACCGAGGCGCTCTCCCCCCGTCAGTTTTGGAATCCTTTTCCTAAGGTCCGATACACTGAGCGCCCTGACGTGGCCACCGCCTGCATCATGGAGGGTGACGTGGTGCTCATGGTGGACAACTCCCCCTCCGCCCTGCTGCTGCCCACCACGCTGCTGCGGTTCAACGAGGAGATCAACGACTACTACTTCCCGCCCCTCATCGGCACGTACCTTCAGATCGTCCGCACCCTGGTGCTGCTGCTGACCATATTCGTCACGCCCCTTTGGTATCTGCTGGTGAAGAACCCGGACACCCTCCACGAAAACCTGCACTTCCTGCTGGTGGAGGATGAATACTACGTCCCCCTCATCATCCAGCTCCTTCTCGTGGAGCTGATCATCGACGTGCTGAAGCTGGCGTCCCTGAACACACCGGATGTTCTCAGCAATTCCTTCAGCATGATCGGCGCGCTGATTTTAGGAGATTTCGCCGTCCAGGCACGCTGGCTCGTGCCGGAGGTGCTGGTCTACATGGCCTTCGTGGCCATCGCCAACTACGCCCAGCACAGCTACGAAATGGGCTATGCCACCAAGCTCTGCCGTATGCTCCTGCTGATCCTGATTTGGCTTTTCGACCTATGGGGTTTCATCGCCGGTGTGCTGTTCACACTGGTCCTCATCGTCTCCACCAAGCCCCTGGTGGGCCGGGGCTACCTCTATCCCCTCATCCCCTTCGACCGCAAGAAGCTCAAGCATCTGCTCTACCGCTGTCCCATCAGCAGGGACAACAGCTGATGCCCGACATGCGATATGCAATAAGAGAGGCGTGGCCAAATGCCACGCCTCTCTTATTGCTGTATACCTCCGCACATCAGCGCAGTTCAGCCAGCTCCAGCACCAGCTGCTCCGTCTTTTCCCAGCCGATGCAGGGATCGGTAATGGACAGGCCGTACACACCGCCATCCGGCTTCTGGCAGCCGTCCAACAGGTACGACTCGATCATCAACCCCTTGACCATGCGGCCGATGTCCCCGTTGTGGCGGGTGCTGTGGAGCACCTCCTTGGCGATGCGTCCCTGCTGATCCCACTGCTTGCCGGAATTGGCATGGTTGGTGTCGATGATCACCGCCGGGTTTTCCAGCCCGCTCTTGGCATAAAGCTCCCAGAGCTGGCTCAGATCCTCGTAGTGGTAGTTGGGCAGCGAGCGCCCGTATTTGTTCACCGACCCCCGGAGGATGGCGTGGGCCAAGGGATTACCCTTGCTGTGTACCTCCCATTGGGAGAACAGGAACGTATGGGGATGCTGGGCGGCCAGGATGGCGTTCATCATCACCGACAGGTCGCCGCTGGTGGGGTTCTTCATGCCCACAGGCACATCCAGTCCGCTGGCGATAAGCCGGTGCTGCTGATCCTCCACAGAGCGCGCGCCGATGGCCGCATAGGAGAGAATGTCGGACAGGTAGTAATAGTTTTCCGGATACAGCAGCTCGTCCGCGCTGGAAAGTCCAGTCTGCTCCAGCACCTTCATGTGTATTTTCCGGATGGCGATAAGCCCCTTCAGGATGTCCGGCTGGCCGTTTGGATCGGGCTGGTGCAGCATTCCCTTATACCCGTCGCCGGTGGTGCGGGGCTTGTTGCTGTAGACCCGGGGAACGATGAGGAGCTTGTCCTTCACCCGCTCCTGCAGCGCCTGAAGCCGCGCCGCATATTCCAGCACGGCGTCCTCCCTGTCAGCGGAGCAAGGGCCGATGAGCAGCATCAGCCGCTGGTCCTCCCCGGTGATGACGGCCTGTATCTGCCGATCGTTTTCCTGTTTCTGCCGCGCCATCTTCTCCGTCACTGGATACATATCCTTGACAGTCTGCGGCGCAGGCAGTTTACGTTTGAATTCCATGTTCATGGATAGATTTTCCTTTCTTCAGGAGGTTCAGGGCTGTATTTCCATGCGCACCCCCAGCGCCTGCAGCGTGCGAAAGAAATCCGGCCAGCTCTTGCTGACGGCCTCCGCGCCGCGGATCGTACCACCCAGCGACGCGCACAGCACCGCCAGCGCCATGACAACGCGGTGGTCGTTGTGGCCGTCCAGCATCTCTTCCGAGGCGTGGAGCGGACGTGGGAGCACGGTCACTCTATCGTCCTCCACCGCCATCTCCGCACCGAATCTGGCAAGCTCCCGCGCCATGGCCGTCGCCCGGTCACTCTCCTTGATACGCAGGCGGCGCGTGCCGGTAAACACAGCGCCGCAGCTCCGCGCCGCGGCGGCGAACAGCACAGGCCCTAAATCGGGGCAGGCGGAAATGTCCAGCACCGCGCCGGGGCTTTCCAGCCGGCGCAGCATATCCCGGCACACCCGGTCGCCCTGCAGGCTGTCAGGCCGCAGCCCGGTGACGGTCACGCCGCTGCCCAGTGCGAACAGAAAGGCGGCGTTGGACCAGTCTCCCTCCACCGCGGCGTAGCGGCTCTCGTACCGCTGCCCGCCGGGGATAAAAAACAGATCCTGCTCCCGCTCCTCCGCGGTGACGCCAAAGGATGCCATCACATCCAGCGTAATGTCGATATAGGGGCGGCTCTCCACCGGCGGCAGGACGCGGAGCGTACTGTCACCCGGCAGCAGCGGCAGCGCCAGCAGCAATCCGGTGACGAACTGGCTGCTCACGTCTCCGCGCAGGGTATAGTCTCCCGGCGTCAGCTTCCCTGAAAACGTGATGGACTCCGGTGTTTTGGACACCATTACCCCTCTGGGGAGCAGCAGATCCTCGTATATGCCCACGCCCCGCTCCATCAGCCGCCGTGCACCGGTAAACGCGGCGCTTCCGCCCTGCAGCAGCGCCGCCGGGATGCAGAAGCGCAGGGTGCTGCCGCTCTCCCGGCAGGGATACACCGCGTCGGGACGGACAGCGCCGCCGACGCCGGTGATATGGGCCGCATCCCCGACAAGGCGGCACGCGCCGCCCATGGCCCGGATGCAGTCCATAGTGGCCAGCATATCCTGACTCCGGGCGATGCCGCTGATGCGGCTCTCCCCCTCTGCCAGCGCACTGCACAGGAGCATCCGGTGGCCGCAGCTCTTGGACGGCGGCGCGGCCGCCGTTCCCCCGGCCCTGCCCGGAAAAATCGTAACGGTCACGGGCGCTTCGCTCCTTTCAGCAGGATGTCCACAGCCTCCAGATACCCGGCAAAGCCCTTACCCGCCACAGTGGCCACACAGGCCGGGCGGACGTAGCTGACCTGCCGGAAATCCTCCCGGGCGGCGACATCGGAGATGTGTACCTCCACCGTGGGGATGGCCACGGCCTTCAGCGCATCCAGCAGTGCCACGCTGGTGTGGGTGTACGCCGCCGGGTTGAGGACGAGGCCCTCCACGCCGTCGAAGTACGCCTGCTGGATGGCATCCACCAGTGCGCCCTCGTGGTTGGACTGGAAAAAGGACACCTCCGCGCCGGTCTTTTCCCCATAGGCGCGGATCAGCTCCAGCAGCTCCGCATACGTGCCGCTGCCATAGATGGCCGGCTCTCGGATGCCCAGCATATTCAGGTTTGGGCCGTTGATGACCAGGATCTTCATCGTATCCACTCCTTTTCGATCAGCTCCGCCACCTCCTCCGGCGAGCCGTCTCCGTCCACGCGGAGATCCGCGGCGGCACAGTAAAGGTCATACCGCTCGGCGTACCGGCGGCGCAGCGCCTCCTGGTCGGCAGACAGCGGCCTGTCCGCCGTGGCGGTGAGCTTGTCCGGTGAGCGGTCCAGGAAGATAAGCCGTCCGCTGCGCCGCAGCGCCCGCAGGTTCTCCTCCCGCAGGACCGCGCCGCCGCCGGTGGCGATGATCCGGCCGCCCACGCTGGCTGCAGCGGCCACTGCCTCCCGCTCTCTCTCCCGAAAATTGTCCTCTCCCCGGGCGGCGAAATACGCCGGGATGCTCATGCCAGCGGCCTGCTCCACCATGGCGTCCGTATCCACGAATTCTTTGCCGGCGCGCTGCGCCAGCAGCCGCCCCACGGTGGTCTTGCCCGAGGAGGGCATACCGATGAGCACGATGTTCTCCATCTGGCGCAGCACCGTATCGTAGGCCAGGTCAATCTCCTCCCGGGTCGCCTCGCAGCCCCGGAACAGGGCGCTGGCATAGACGGCCTGCGCCGCCAGCATATACAGCCCGCCCTCGGCGGCGATGCCCCGCCGCCGGGCGTTCAGCACCAGATTGCTGCGCAGGGGGTTATACACCGCGTCCACCACACCCTCCAGGCGGGGGAAGCGCTCCAGCTCCAGCGGACAGCCCTCCAGATCAGGGTACATACCGCAGGGCGTTGTGTTAATGACGAAGGCGGCGTCCCCGTGCTTCCCCGCCGCCTGTTCATAGGTAACGGCGTCTCCCCGGCCGCTGCGGGACACGCGGCAGATCTCCGCCGCGCCCAGCCGCGCCGCGGCGGTTCGGGCGGTCTTGGACGTGCCGCCGGTGCCCAGGATCAGCACCTTCTTCCCGGACAGCTCCAGTCCCAGGCGGCGGATCAGCGCCAGCATCCCGGGCAGATCCGTATTGTCGCCCAGCAGCCTGCCGTCCCGGTTCACCACGGCGTTCACCGCACCGACGGCCCGGGCCGTGTCAGACAGGCCGTCCAGATAGGGGATGACCTGCTCCTTATAGGGAATGGTCACGTTGATCCCCGCGAAGCCGCGTTTTTTCAGGAAGGATGCCAGCTCCTCCGGCTTCAGCTCCCATAGATGGTAGTCGTAATCCGCCAGCGCGTGATGGATCTGGCGGGAGTAGCTGTGTCCCAGCGGATAACCGATCAACCCGCAGTTCATGGCCGCGCCTCCTTTGCCAGATAGTCCGTACCAAACCGCTGGGTCAGCAGGTCGCACAGCACCAGCGCGGTGACGCTGTCCAGCACCGGGCAGATGCGGCGGATGATGGCCGGATCGTGGCGGCCGTGTATGGTCAGCTCCGCGTCCTCGCCCCGGAGGAAATCCACCGTCCGCTGGGGCTGTCCGATGGACGGCGTGGGCTTCACGGCGCACTGGAACACCACGTCCATGCCATTGGTGATGCCGCCGTTGATGCCGCCATTTCGGTTGGTGGCCGTCACCACCCGGCCCTGCTCCATGCGGAAGGCGTCGTTAAAATCAGAGCCATAGCCGCTCACGGCGGAAAACCCACCGCCGAATTCGATGCCCTTGACGCCGCCGATAGAGAACATCGCGTGGCTCAGAAGGCTCTCCACGCTGTCGAACCATGGCTCGCCTACCCCGGCAGGCAGGCCGCACACGGCGGTCTGGGTGATGCCGCCCACGCTGTCCTGCCGTTCCCTGGCCTGCAGGATCTCGGCACTGACGGCCTGAGCAGCCTCACAGGTCAGCGTGGGGAACTCCGCCGTCTGCAGGGCGGCCACATCCGCCGCCGCGTCCGGGGCAAAGGGGCGATCCCACGCGCCGCCGCAGCGGAGAATATGGGTGCCCACGGTAACACCCACCCGGTCAAGGGCTGACAGCAGTATCGCCCCAGCGGCCACCAGCGGCGCGGTAACACGGCCGGAAAAGTGTCCGCCGCCCCGCCAGTCCTCATAGCCGTGGTATTTGCAGTAGGCGGCGTAGTCCGCGTGGGAGGGCCGCGCCAGGCCGTAGGTATAGTCCTCGCTGCGGGTGTTTTCGTTGGGGATGACGATGGTCAGCGGCGAACCGGTGGTGCGGTCCTGGTACACGCCGCTGAGTATCTGATAGCAGTCCTGCTCCTGCCGTGCCGTATCCAGCGCCGTGGAGGGACGGCGGCGGGCCAGCTGGCGGCGGATATAGTCCTCATCCACCGGCAGGCCGGGCGCTAAGCCGTCCAGCACCGCGCCCACCGCCGGGCCGTGGCTCTCGCCAAAAATGGTCAGCGCGACCGCCTGTCCAAAGGTATTTTTCATACTTCTGTCTCCTCCCAGCGTCGGAGTATTTCCTCCGGTGCCTGTTTTTCCATGCGGAACGAGCCCGGCTCGTCCACCATCACAACACCGATCCCGTCTGAGAATGCCTTCTTATCGTGGAGCAGGTACGGCAGAAGCTGCCGGGGCGTAAAGCCGCACCCCGTGGGCAGTCCGCATTTCCTGAGTATGTTCGTCAGCCGGGGACGCAGCGCCGGCCCGCACATGGGCAGCATACCCATTGCCACGCATTCGCCGTGCAGCAGCTTGCCCCCGGCGCAGCTCTCCACGGCGTGGCCGATGGTGTGGCCGAAATTCAGCACACGGCGCAGCCCCTGCTCCGTGGGGTCTTGCTCCACCACCCGCACCTTGATGCTCAGGGAGCGGGCGATGATCTCCGGCAGGTCCGCCGTCAGGTCCGAGCTGCTCTCTATCAGCTCCAGCAGTGCCGCGTCGCAGGTCATAGCCATTTTCACGCTCTCGGCCAGCCCTGCGGCCATCTGCCGCCGGGACAGCGAGCGGAGAGTATCCGTGTCGATCAGCACCGCGCGGGGCTGGTGGAACGCACCCACGATGTTCTTCACGCCGTTCATGTCGATGGCCGTCTTGCCGCCCACGGAGGAGTCCACCTGCGCCAGCAGCGTGGTGGGCACGTTGTAAAAGTCCACGCCCCGCATATAGGTGGCGGCGGCGAAGCCCGCCAGGTCTCCCACCATACCGCCGCCCACAGCCACCACACAGTCGCCGCGACCCATGCCCAGGGCCAGCATCTCCCCCAGGAGCTGCTGATAGCTGCCCATATTTTTGCTGCTCTCCCCCGCGGGGACGGTGCAGATGCGGGCCTGTCGGCACGCACCCGCCACCGTCTCGGCGTACTCCTCCGGCACGCCGCTGTCCGTCACTACCAACACACGGCGGGCTAAATCCAGATGCTCACCTGCGTGAGACAGGACTCCGGAGTCCAGTATGATGGGATAGCTCTGCGTTCCCATCGAAACGGAAATGACCATCATGCGATCTCTCCTTATATGCTATTTGCGTAATAAGACCCCACCAGCCGGAGCTTGGCGCAGGTAGCGGACAGCTCCTGCAGCATTTCACGCCCATTGGTGTTGTTGATGCAGCCCTCAGCCTCCACGTAGAAGAAATACTTCCAGGACAACCCCTTCATAGGGCGGCTGCGCAGGGTGCGCATGTTGTAGCCGTGTGCGCCGATGATGTTCAGCGTCTGGGCCAGTGAACCGGCGTCGTTCTGCACGGTGAACACCAGTACGAAATTCTCATCCTCCCGCTTCTTGGTGGTCTCCGGCTGGTTCCGGGTGCGGGAAAGGGCGGCAAAGCGGGTGGTGTTGGTCTTTGCCGTGTTGATGCCCCGCTCCAGCACCTGCAGGCCGAACACCTCCGCCGCATCCTCGGAGGCAATGGCCGCCAGCGCGGGGTCATTGGTTCGTCGCACATATTCCGCCGCCATAGCCGTGTTGGAATAGGTCTCCGTGGCGTAGCCGCGGCGCTTGATGTAGTCGTCGCACTGCCGCAGCGCCTGCGGATGGCTGACCACGGCTCTGACCGTGTCCACCGTGGTGTTCTCCACACCCAGCAGGCTATGGTCGATCTCCATGTCCAGCACCTGGTTGATATACAGCTCGCCTGAGAACAGCAGATCCATCACCGTACCCACCTCGCCGGCGTAGCTGTTCTCCAGCGGCAGCACCACGCTGTCCGCCTCTCCCATCTCCACAGCTCTGTGGGCGGCGGCAAAATCGGGATAGGCGATAAGCCGGGCCTCCGGAAACATACGCCGTGCCGCCAGATAGCCGTAAGCACCCTCCACGCCGCTGTACGCTACCTTCATGCCGCTGAGCAGCCTGCTCTGATAGGCGCAGGACAGATCAAGAACGCCCCGCAGGAACTGCACGTAGTACGACGCCACCGCCGGATCGGTGATGTGCCTGCGGTTGCGGTCGATCAGCTCCCGCTCCCGCTCAGCGTCCCGGATGGACAGTCCTCTCGCCTTCTTAAAGGCCGCCACCTGTTCGCTCATTTCCATACGCTTTTCAAACAGCTGCGCCATTTGTTCGTCAATGCTGTTGATATTTTCTCTGATCTTGTCCAGTTCGCTCATAGCGGTCCTGCCCTTTCTCAACACAAAAAAATCGGCCCTCCTGCATGGAAGACCGTTCAAAACGCGAATATGTCGGTTTTACCGCGCGTTCAAACACAGACTCCCATGGGCATTTTCTTGCCGGCAAAAGCAAAAAAGCCAAAAAAAGGCAGCGCGCCAAACAGCACGCTGCACGCAAAGTCAGAAATAGCGCGGTTGGAGGCAGAGTGGGCGCACTTCACCACGATACCGTTGGAATACACAGCACAATGGATCATGGCAGCACACCTCCTCCTGAAATATACATAAATTGTATGCTATTTTTCCGCTCCCGTCAAGAGGGCCGCCGCACTTTTCGCTTATGCACAAAAATCCGGAGCATCGCGGCGGCAGGTTTGTGACATACGGGGCGGCATTACGCCCGCCGCCGGTTGACGAGCCGGAACACCGTGGACACCAGCAGGATGCCCACCGCCAGCGAACCGGCGATGCCCACCGTCTCCAGTCCCTTGGCCACCGCCTCCATCATGTTACCCTCCAGCCCCAGGCTCATGGTGTAGTACACGCCTGCCCCCGGCAGCATGGGCAGTGTCGCCACCACCAGGTACGGCATGGCGGGGCACTTGCGCACCCGCGCCATGATCTCGGCATACAGCGCCGCAAACACGGCCGCGAACAGGTTGGCGGCGTACACGTCGCAGCCCAGCGCGCGGCACGACAGGTAGACCATCCACGCGGCTGAACCACCCAGTATGCACAGCACCAGCCCCCGGCCATGCACGTTGAACAGGATGCAGAAGCCGAAGCAGCCCACAAACACCGCCAGCGCCTGTGCCCATGCCGGCCAGGCCGTGGTAGCAGAGCCGGTCTGGCCGTACAATCCCGCGGTCAGATGCCAGGCAGCCGCCGTTCCCAGCGCGATGGCCAGCGCGGAGAGCACCACCTGCACGATGCGGAAAATGCCGGAGTTGGTGTCGCCGTAGATAATATCCCGCATGGAATTGGTGATAAGCAGCCCCGGCACAAGGATCATCAGCGCGCCGATAATGGCCGCGTCCGGACATTTCAGCCACCCCAGCCCCGCCGCCGCGTAGGCCGGCAGCGCCATCAGGCACGAGGCCAGTATGGTGCTGAAAAACGGATTGGCCTCCTGCCGGTCCATAAAGCGCATCACCAGGCCGATGATCAGTCCGATCAGCCCCGCCCACAGGCAGTCCGGCAGCGTGCCGCCAAACACCAGGCAGAATCCCAGCCCTACCAGCACATTGCCCAGATAAAATACGCCGGTACGGTAAGCCCGGCAGGCCGCCAGCGTCTCCCGCAGCCATGACATGGCCTGATCCACCGCTGGTTTTTCCGCGCAGATGCGCCGGCTCAGCGCGTTCAGCTTCTCCAGCTTTTCCAGATCGTTGCCGTGGAAGCCGATACGCCGCATGATCATCAGCGGCTTCCCGTTGGCCGCCTCCAGGCTGACGGACACGCAGTTGGGGATGGCGAATACCTCGCACTCCACGCCATACGCCCGCAGAATACGGCGGATGGTGTCCTCCACCCGAAACGTCTCCGCACCGGACATAGCCAGATGATACCCCATTGTGGCCGCCAGATCGGTCAGCAGATAGTAGTCCATACGCATCTCCTGCATATCGTCAAAATCGGCGGCCTCGCCGCCACGACTGACAGTATAGGCAGGGAAACGGTGATTGTCAACGGGCGAGAATATACAAATCTTGCCCGACATTCGGTCGGTTTTGCGGCTGTTTGTTGCGTTCCGCCGGGGACGGTGATATAATGAGCCAACAAAATACCGTCTCAGGAGGTCGATGCTATGAAGAACATGCTGAAAGAAAAGCTGGCGCAGGGCGTCAAGCCTCTGGGCACATTTGTGGGTACCGGCAGCGCCGCCGTCGTGGAGTGTCTGGGCTGCGCGGGTCTGGATTTTGTCATTCTGGATAATGAACACAGCCCCATTGAGGCGGAGACCACCGCCGAGCTGGTACGGGCAGCGGAGCGGCGGAGCATAACGCCGCTGGCACGGGTGTGTGAGATCAGCCGCCCGGCCATTCTGAAGCTGCTGGACGTCGGCGTGCAGGGGCTTATTATCCCCGATGTGCACAGTGCGGAAGACGTCCGGCGTATCGTGTCCTACGCCAAATACGCGCCTGTGGGGCAGCGGGGCTTCTGCCCCTCCCGGAAAGACGGCTGGGGCACAGATATGCCGGGGTCTGTGGCGGACGTTATGGCGCACTTCAACCGTGAAACGCTGGTGATCCCACAGTGTGAGACAGCGGAGGCACTGGCAGACATTGAGCATATCGCGGCCATGGACGGCGTGGACGGCATCTTTATCGGCCCGTTCGACCTGTCTATTTCCCTGGGGATGCCGGGAGCGTTTGAGAACGAGCGCTTTAAGGCGGCGCTGGCGCGCATATCGGCAGCCTGCCGGTCTGCGGGCAAGCCCTGCCTGATCTTTGCAGGGAACGGCGCGGACGCTGCCGTGCGGCTGGCGCAGGGCTACGATGGCGTGGCCATAGGGCTGGACGCCACGCTGCTCATCGGCGGTGTGCAGGCGCAGATCCGGGCCTGCCGGGGATAACGCCCCCGATGCACAGGTATATGAACATATCAAGCAAGCTCCACGGCGCTGCCGTGGAACTTGCTCGTTTGCGGAAGGCCGGCCGCAGCTCAGCAGAGATGCCGCGCCGTACTGAACCACCCGGTCTGCGCATAGGATGACAGCAGAATTTGGAAAGGGGCGTGCCCATTGTGAAAAAAGTAAAGATCCTGTTTCTGCGGCGGTGGTATATCATGGGCAGCGCGGCACTGCTTGCTGCTGCTGCCATCTTTTACGCGGCAAATTACGCGCCCTGCTCCAGTCGCTTGTAAAGAAGGATGAAGCCGTCCTTTTCCCAGTACAAGCCCTTGATACGGTCTCGCCGCCACCCGCAGAACAAAAATAATGTGTTGGTAAATGGATCCAGTTCAAACTGCTGTTGGACGAGCCGCGCCAGGCCGTCTATGC